>JBBRLC010000058.1:0-7336 GCA_038231595.1 Candidatus Nanopelagicales bacterium
GCCCAGGCGGGCGTGACAGGTATGGCGACAAGGAGTCGGCCGCGACCGACGCCGATCGCTGGCTGCGCGGCACCCAGGTGTCGGGTCCTGACGGCCTCGTCACGTTCCGCACCATCTATCCCGGTTGGTACCCCACCCGCACCGCGCACCTGCATCTCAAAGTGCACCTGTCCGAGCAGACCGTGCTCACGACCCAGTTGTTCTTCGACGACGCCGTGTCCGACCATCTCGTTAAAACGCAAGCCGGCGAGGTGGCGTTCGCCGTACCCCAGCCAGCAGATTCGCGCCGGAAGTCCTTGGAACGCAAACGACGTACGCGCCTTCTCAATCCATCGATGCAACGGATCATTGTCTGGGAAGAGATCCAAGACGGCTTTGTCGGTCGCGTAGATGTCATCAGGATTGCCTGAAAGCGCCGCCCAGCGAAACGGGCCCTTGCCTTCGCAAAAGAGGGGACGGATGTACGCCGGTACGAAGCCCGGGAAATCAAACGCCCGCGCAAAGCCACCGAGTACGGCTTCGCCGCGAATGGAGTTTCCGTAGTCAAAAACCTCAGCCCCGGCATCCATAAATCCGACCATCGCCTCCACGTGCGTGGCCATCGCCGCGCGGGCCCGCTCGGTAAATTCCTCTGGCTTGTCGCGAGCCAAGTCCTGCCACTCATCGACGCTGACGCCAATCGGGAGGTAGGCGAGCGGATCGTGGGCCGACGTTTGGTCGGTGACTATGTCGACAGCGACTCCACGGCGCAACAGTTCCGGCAACACTTCCGCGCAGTTACCCACCAGCCCGACTGAGAGTGCTCGACGCTCCGCCTTCGCGGACTCGCATTGGTCGATGGCGTCGTCGAGGTCGGCAGTCATCGTGTCGAGATAGCGATCGTCGACCCGTCGTTGCAAACGAGTCGCATCGACGTCAACGATCAAGCAGACGCCTCCGTTGAATGTCACGGCAAGTGCTTGCGCGCCACCCATGCCGCCGCAGCCGCCGGTGACCGTCAACGTCCCAGCGAGGGTGCCGCCAAACCGCTTATCTGCCACTGCCACAAAGGTTTCGTACGTTCCTTGCAGGATTCCTTGGGTGCCGATGTAGATCCAGGATCCTGCTGTCATCTGGCCGTACATCGTGAGTCCCAACGACTCCAGTCGTCGGAACTCGGGCCACGTCGCCCAATCGCCGACGAGGTTGGAATTGGCGATGATGACACGCGGTGCCCACTCATGAGTTCGAAAGACACCGACCGGACGTCCGCTCTGTACGAGCATTGTTTCGTCGTTCTCCAGCGTTGTCAGCGTACGAATCAAGGCGTGGTATGACGGCCAGTCGCGGGCGGCTTTGCCAGTGCCGCCATACACGACCAGTTTCTCCGGGTGCTCGGCGACTTCGGGATCGAGATTGTTCATCAACATCCTCATCGCGGCCTCTTGACCCCAGCCCTTGCACGTCAACGCGGTTCCGCGTGGTGCACGAATTGGCTCAATGCTGATCGTCATGGAAACCTCCGGTTGTGCGACATAACGTCATCTACTTCAACGGACCTGTGACAGAAACGGCGGCATCCACCAGCGCACCGCTGCGCACCAGCGTCACCACGGCAGCGATCTCGGGCGATAGATGTCGATCAGGTCCGGGGCCTGCGACATCTTGACGCACGCGATCGCGTACGGCCCCCGTCGCAGCGGCGGCAATAAGTGGGGCACGTTGGTCCAGGGCTCGCGCCGCGCTGAGCACCTCTATCGCAAGGACCTGCGTCAACGCGTCAACGCTTCGGCGAAGTTTGCGCGCCGCTGACCAACCCATGGATACATGATCTTCTTGCATCGCCGAGGAGGGAATCGAATCGACACTCGCGGGCACTGCCAAGCGTTTCATTTCGCTCACAAAACTCGCTTGCGTGTACTGCGCGATCATGTGGCCCGAGTCGACGCCTGGATCGTCAGCAAGGAATGGCGGGAGGCCATGCGAACGAGACTTGTCGAGCATCCGGTCGGTACGCCGCTCGCTGATCGACGCGACGTCTGCTGCCACGATCGCCAGAAAATCCAGCACGTAGGCAATAGGCGCGCCATGGAAGTTCCCGTTCGACTCCACCCGACCATCCAAGGTCACGACAGGATTGTCGACGGCACTTGCGAGTTCGCGAGATGCCACCAGTTCAGCATGGGTGAGGGTGTCGCGCAGTCCGCCCGCGACCTGGGGGGAGCAGCGAAGTGAGTAGGCGTCCTGAACCCGGGAATCGCCTTCGCGATGCGATGCGACCATCGGCGAACCGGCCAACAGCGCGCTGATATTGGCCGCGGATTCCGCTTGACCCGGATGAGGTCGCAACGCCTGCAAGTCAGCGGCAAAGACGCGATCGGTCCCCAACAGGGCTTCCACGCTCATCGCGGCTGCGATGTCGGCGACGTGCGCCAAGGCGCGCAGATCAGAAATTGCCATCGCCAACATCGCGAGCATTCCGTCAGTGCCGTTGATCAGCGCAAGTCCCTCTTTTGCGGCCAACGTCACCGGCTCGAGACCCGCTTCGGCAAGCGCGACGGCTGCGTCGACAACGTTGCCGCTGGCGTTGCGCACGGATCCCTCGCCCATCAGCGTCAGCGCGCAATGTGCCAACGGCGCCAGATCACCTGAACAGCCAAGTGAGCCGTACTCGTAGACGATCGGAGTGACGTCGTGGTTGATCAGCCCGGCGTACGCGATGGCCGTACTTGAGCGGATGCCCGTGCGACCAGTCATGAGGGTCTGCAGTCGGAGCAGCATCAATCCGCGGACGACTTCGCGTTCGACTTCGTCGCCAGACCCTGCGGCGTGGGACCTCACCAGCGACTGTTGCAACCGTTCGCGCAGTGCCGGTTCGATGTGACGAGTGGCCAACGCGCCGAACCCAGTCGAGACGCCGTACACCGGCACGTCGCTCGCTGCGAGTTCGTCGATAATGTCGCGAGTGTCGGCCACCCGCTGAAGTGCCGAGGTGCTCAGTTCAATCCTCGCGTCATGTCGCGAGACGGATACAACTTCCTCGATGGTCAGCGGCCGGTCTCCCACAACTACTGGATGGCTCATGCGCTGATCCTGCCCGTTCCGAGGCTCGGTTGGTCGCCGATCCCCGAAGGCGGCTGGAATGATCGGTAGAGTCGCGCTATGTCCGCGACTCTCGATGCCGTCCCACACCGGTTTCTTCGCGATGAGGCATATCGCCAATTGCGAGCCGCCATCGTCTCGGGCCGCCTGGCGCCGGGTCAGCAAGTGGTCATCGACGAACTCGCGAGACAACTGAATCTGAGCACCATGCCGGTCCGGGAAGCTATCGGGCGGCTAGTTCGGGATGGCTTGATGGTGTCGCCAACGAGACGGTCCCACCGAGTCACCAAAATTCCGGCCGGTGAGGCCGCCGACCTCGCCGAGGTCATGGAGACCGTGACGATGCGCGTCTACGAGCTCGGGACGCCGCGGATTACCGCACCCGTGATCGATTTGATGCGAGTGCACGCCGAGAATTCTCATACGGCCATGGTGACCAATGACCTACCAGGTGCCTTGCGGTCAATTGAGGCGTTTCACGCCGAAGTGTTTGTCGCGTCAGGAAACCCTGAGTACCAACGCTTCTTGGCGTACCTGATCCCACGCTTTGAACGCGCCGTGCTCCTTCGCCATCCCTCGGCGACCCAGTTTCTCGGGCCCGACGTCAGCCGCACGATAGTTACTCGGCTCGACGCTGGCGACGCCAGCGGCGCCGTTGATGCCGTCCGAATCGCGTGGTCGAATTTCCGCAGACACTTGGCCGATGCCGGCGCGGAGGCGGTCAAATCTGAGTCAGCGAACTAGGCGCGGAAACAACTCAAGGTGGCCGCGTGAGTGACGCGACCACCTTGAGTGTGAACTCCCGTTAAGGCAGTGCGGTGATCGTGCCCGCTCCGACCAGGCTTTGGAAGTAGCTTCCACCCGGGTAGTTTGCTGGATTCGCGATTCCGCTCACCATGTCGCCGATCCACGCCGTCGTGAGTCCGCGCGCCGCCGAGATGTTCTGCGACTGCGGCGTCCCGCACGTGAGTGTCTCGACGCCGGTGGCGTCCGAGCCGAAGATGTCTTGGTGAGCGCCCGTGTTGATCAGAGCGCCGTGGAAGCGACCGGGGAAGTCAACTTTGAGCTCGGTCGTTCCACTCTGATTGTTATTGCAGGAGTACGGCGGTGAGGCGGTCGCGTAGACAGGGACGTTGGTCGGGTAGAGACCGTTTAGGCCGTTGGCCATGTTCAGACCGGTGAACGAGTTGACCCCATCGGCGAAAACGACGCCCTTGACTTGCGGGAAAGTGCCTGCGTAGTTCGTGTGAATTCTGTTCGCAACGTATGCCACGACTTCAGCGCCGGCCGAATGTCCAACGAAGACCATGTTTGTCGGCATCGCGAGTGAGGAACGACCTGCGGTGTTCTTGGCGTTCGTGAAACTACGACCCAACTTCTCATTCGGGTCATTCTTCTTCCCAAAAACGTCAGCAACGTTGTTCAGGTACGGAGTGTTGTTGCCAATGTTGGAGACCGTGCAGCCGAACAAGTCAGCTGACGCCAAGGTCGTACCGACGACCAGGTAGCCCGCGTTGGCCAACTCGTTGGCGTAGCCATTCCACTCGTTCTTGGTTTCGCTAAAACCGTGCTGCAACCACACGAGCGCGGTAGGCGTACCTGATGGGAAGTACCAGTCGGTCGGCGTGTGATACGTGAAGATTGAACACTTGGTGTCGGTTGTGTTCGACACTTTGGTGACCGATGCATTGGCGGGTGCTTGGACGCCAACAACTCCGGCAAACGCAAGGGCCGAGGCGGCGATGATCCCGGACGCTCGGCGGACGCGAAGGCTCCTGGTTGGCAAATTCACGGACGATCTCCCATTGGTGTGGTTGACGGACGTCGATTCGTCGGGGCGGCCGGACGGCATAGTGGGAAGGCCCCGTCCGGGGGAGCATGCCGGTTGACGAGGGAAAGTTCCAGATCTCAGATCTGTAAATTGGTCACAATTCGATAACGGTAAATCGGCTTCTCGAGGTCTACTCGGCTGTATCGGTCGTAGGAGACTGAGGCGGATGCAGGACGGCCTCGGCATCCACGATGCGGTACGCGTAGCCCTGCTCGGCCAAGAAACGCTGGCGGTGAGCCGCGAAATCTTGATCCACTGTGTCCCTCGAGACGATCGTGTAAAAGTGCGCCGTTCGGCCGTCGGCCTTGGGCCGCAGCACCCGCCCCAGGCGCTGCGCCTCTTCCTGGCGAGAGCCGAACGTTCCAGAGACCTGAATCGCCACCGACGCTTCGGGAAGATCGATCGAGAAGTTGGCGACCTTGCTGACCACGAGCACGCGAACCTCACCGGAACGGAAGGCGTCATAGAGACGTTCGCGTTCCTTGATGGTGGTCGCCCCGTTGATTAAGGGCGCATCGAGGTGCTCGCTCAAATCGGCAAGTTGGTCGAGGTATTGACCGATCACGAGTACATGGTCATCGGGGTGTTGACGCACGAGTGATTCCACTAGCGCTGTCTTGGCTTGTGACGACGCCGCCAAGCGATAGCGCTCCTCGGGTTCTGCCACCGCGTAGGACAGTCGTTCATGGTTGGGCAGCGTCACCCTCACTTCCACGCAATCCGCGGGCGCGATCCAACCTTGCGCTTCGATGTCTTTCCACGGTGCGTCGTAGCGCTTGGGCCCGATCAGCGAGAAGACCTCGGATTCGTGCCCATCTTCTCGTACGAGAGTCGCCGTCAGGCCCAGTCGTCGGCGTGCCTGGATGTCGGCGGTGAATCGGAAGATCGGAGCGGGCAACAGATGCACTTCGTCATAAATAATCAGTCCCCAGTCGCGCGCATCGAATAGATCCAGGTGCGCGTAGACACCCTTGCGCTTCGTAGTCATGACTTGGTACGTCGCGATCGTGACCGGTCGGATTTCTTTGCGCGTACCTGAATACTCGCCAATTTCCTCTTCAGTCAGGGACGTACGACGCAACAGTTCCGAACGCCACTGGTGAACCGACACCGTGTTGGTCACGAGGATCAAGGTGGTCGCTTGCGCCAACGCCATCGCTGCGGCACCAACCATCGTTTTGCCTGCACCGCAAGGTAATACGACTACACCAGAACCGCCGTGCCAGAAACCTTCGGCCGCCTCGCGTTGGTAGTCGCGTAACTTCCAACTCGATTCGTCCAGTTCGATGGCATGGGCCTCGCCATCGACGTAACCGGCAAGATCTTCGGCCGGCCAACCCAACCGGAGCAGCGCTTGCTTGATCTGGCCACGTTCGCTGGCGTGGACAGCGACGGTCTCGGGATCGATACGCGCCCCAACGAGTGGGGCGATCTTCTTCGAGCGCAAGACCTCTTCGAGAACCGCTACGTCTGTGGTTCGCAAAACCAGACCGTGCACCGGCGAGGACGACAGTTCGAGCCGGCCGTACCGCGACATAGTCTCGGCAATGTCGACGAGTAGTGAGTGGGGTACGGCGTAGCGCGAGTACAGCAACAAGGTGTCGATGACCTGCTCGGCGTCGTGCCCGGCCGCCCGCGCGTTCCACAACGCGAGTGGTGTGACGCGATAGGTGTGGATGTGCTCGGGGGAGCGCTCAAGTTCGGCGAAGGGAGCGATCGCTCGCCGACACGCCTCGGCTTGTTCGTGGTCGACCTCAAGCAACAGAGTCTTGTCGCTCTGGACGATCAGTGGCCCCTCGGTCATCGTGATTTCCGTTTCGTGGATGTTGGTGACACCGTCGCAATCGCTGATGCTCCGGTGATCCGAGCAAGTGCGAAGGTGCGCACTTCGCCGGATCGATGGTCATAGGCCGTCAAGAAACCGCCCTCGAATCGCAACGGTTCGACGACGCGTTCGCTCGCGACACCCGCGGAATCGACGTAGCCGATCCAGATCGGCTCCTCACTGATGAGGGCGGCGCCGATGAGTTCAACGATATCGCCGACCGATGCGCGGGTAACGGTCGAGTGCTCATCAGCGGTGACGTTTTCACTTGTCGAACCGGGCCGAGCCGCCGTCGCTGCTTCTCCGGCTCGCAGCGCTTTGATCGCGGCATTGATAAGTGCTCCGGTCGGTGTTGGTGGTTCAGCGGTGAGGCGCGGTGGGCGTGGGCGAGGAGGCGTACGAAATGCAGTGCGCGGTCGTACGACGACGGCGCCGTCCATGGACTCGGCGGCCGGTGCCAAGCCCGCGTCGACGAGCCGTTCGATCACGAAGTCAGGCGGTGAGGTCGACACCAAAACCGAAGCAGCCAACCGCGTAAGGCGCAAGGCGGCCAACTTTGGTTCGGAGAGCAGGGTCGACAACAATGTTTCGTCGTCGCA
>JBBRLC010000059.1:0-7320 GCA_038231595.1 Candidatus Nanopelagicales bacterium
CATTGGTCACGAAGCTGTGGGCACAGTCGAAGAGATCGGTGCGGCCGTTACGCGCGTCAAGGTGGGCGACCGTGTCCTGGTGTCATGCGTCACCGCCTGCGGTTCTTGTTCCTATTGCCGCCAAGATCGCAGTGGGCAATGCCTTGGCGGGGGAGGTTGGATACTGGGCAATGAGATCGATGGCACCCAAGCGGAGTTTGTTCGAGTGCCGTTTGCCGACAACTCCACCTACCCCGTTCCGGCAGGGGTGAGCGATGAAGAACTCCTCATGCTGGCCGACATCCTGCCGACCGGATACGAAGTGGGAGTGCTCAACGGACGCGTGCAACCAGGCGATTCCGTCGTCGTTGTCGGAGCTGGACCCATTGGGTTGTCTGCCATCAGCGGGGCTCGGCTCTTGAGTCCGAGTTTGGTGATCGCAATCGACATGGCACCGGCTCGTCTCGACGCGGCAAAGCAGTTCGGCGCGGACGTCGTCATCAACAACGCGGAAGAGGATCCGATTGCGACAGTTCTGAGTCTCACCGACGGACTTGGCGCCAACGTGGTCATCGAGGCGGTGGGCGTGCCCGCAACGTTCGAACTCGCGGTAGAACTCGTTCGCCCCGTCGGACACGTCGCCAACATCGGCGTCCATGGCAAGCCGGTCACTCTGCACCTGGAACGACTGTGGGATCGCGATGTCACGATCACTACCGGTTTGGTTGATGCGTATTCGACGTCGACTCTGTTGAAGCTTCTGACTAGTCGACAACTCGACGCCGCGCGATTCATCACGCATCGCTTCGACTTGGACGACATCGTGGAGGCGTACGACGTGTTCGGTAGAGCCGCCGAAACCGGCGCACTCAAAGTTGTTCTCAGCCACCCGTCCTGATGCCTACCAAAGGCGGCGGTGTCCATCGGTGCCACAGTCAGAAACTGTTCGGTCGTGGTGTCGCGCGTAGTAACGCTGAGGGTGCAGTTGTCGCGTTGGCGGTGTAAGACTGAAGGCAACGCTCGACTGGACCAGTAGTGAGGGCTGCTCATGGGTCAGAAATTGATTGCCGTTGTCGGTGCCACAGGATCGCAGGGGCGTGGAGTCGTACGTGCGCTGGGCGAACTTGGCGGGTTTCGGGTCCGAGCACTCACGCGCAAGCCTGAGTTGCACGCGGACTTATCGGATGAAGTCGTGGAGGCGGACCTGACTCGCACTGAGACGTTGCCCGGAGCATTCGCCGGTGCCTACGGGGTCTTTCTCGTCACCAACTTCTGGGAGCCGGGCACCGACGAAGTGTCTCAGGCAACGGCCGCGATCGAGGCGGCGAAATTGGCGGGGGTTGAGCACCTCGTGTGGTCGACACTTCCCAACGTTGAGGCCATCAGCAGTGATCGATTCAGCGTCCCGCATTACACCGGAAAAGCGAAAGTCGACGCCCTCGTACGGGATGTGGGTTTCCCGCACACGACCTTCGTGCAAGCGCCGTTCTACTTTCAGAACTTTGCTGGTGCGATGGCTCCGCAACCACTGCCAGATGGCGCAAGCGGTTGGACTCTCCCGATCGACGTCGACGCGCGCGTGGTTCACATGGGTGACGTCAGCGATCTAGGCGCGGTCGTCGCCGGGGCTTTCGCGCACCCGGATCAAGCGGGCGATGGAGAGGTCCTGGCCATGAGCGGTGGTCTGCTGAGTTTCGGCGATGTGGTGGGGACGTTGAACAGCCAAGGCCATCAAGTGGTGTTCCAACAAGTCCCAGGGGAGGTCTTCGCGGATTTCTTTCCGGGGGCACGGGAAATCGTGTCGATGATGGGTTACTGGCAGGAGTACACGTATTTCGGACCGGACGCTGACACCAAGATTGCGCTAGCCAACAAGATCACGACGCGAATGCCCGTTGATTTCGCCACGTGGGCTCGAGCCGGAATGCCGGTGTCGAGCGAGCGTTGACGGCGCAACGTGGTTGCGGCCGCGTAGCATTGTGGAGTTAAGCGCGACTCGGGGTTTTCTCGATATGCGACGCGCCGTTAATGACAACGACCGCTCGCCCGTTGAGGACCCCCGATGACTACCGATGTGATGGCGTACGACGACGTACCAACGACCCGCGAAGGCGACGACGGAGATCCGTCGCGCCAGTTTGAGGTGATTGATCCGGAACTCCTTCAAATTTGTCTCGGCGTACTGCGAGACGTGAGGGATCTGCCACCCGAGCATCCTCAGGCCGTCGAAATTCGTCGTGCAACGGCAGCCATTTTCAAAACGGTGAAGCAGGCGCGCCGAAATGAAAAGCGCCAGGCAGTCCGATCGGCCGATGACGCGGTGATTGCGCGGACCGCAACAGGAGCGCCGGATCGCATCGACGACGAGACTCAAGGCATTCCGTTGGTGTCCACCGTCGCAGGTGCGAGGGCGGGCACGCTAGTGAGGCCGATGGCTTGCTACGTGTGCAAAGTCCGGTACGTCGAGGTCGACGCTTTCTACCATCAGATGTGCCCCTCCTGCGCGACCACAAATCGGGGGCGCCGCGACGCGCGCGCTGATCTCACTGGACGTCGCGCGCTGCTCACTGGGGGGCGCGTGAAGATCGGCATGTACATCGCGTTGCGGCTCTTACGCGATGGCGCGCACACCACGATCACCACGCGATTTCCCAACGACGCCATACGGCGATTCAAAGGCATGGCGGATAGCGGGGATTGGATCCACCGGCTACGCATCGTCGGGATCGATCTACGCGATCCTGCCCAAGTTGTTGGCCTCGCCGACACCGTCAAGGCGCAGGGCCCGTTAGACATTCTGATCAACAATGCGGCTCAGACGGTGCGTCGAACACCTGGTTCATACGCACTGCTCGAAGAGGCGGAGACTGCCCCGCTTCCGGGGGGTCGACTCCCTGATCTGATCACATTTGGCCGTACGAGCGACGCGCACCCGGCTGAGCTCGTGGGGTCCTTCGCGTCGAGCGGCACATTGTCGGCCGACGACGTCACGTCATTGGCGCTGACCGCCCGCTCGGCCACCTTGGAGCGCATTGCCGCAGCGAATGCGATTGACGCAGGCGGACTGGTACCTGATTTGGCGTCGATCAACAGTTGGACGCAGGTCGTTGACGAGGTTGACCCAATGGAGTTGCTCGAGGTGCAACTGTGTAACTCGACTGCGCCCTTCATCTTGATCAGTCAACTCCGGTCGACTCTGGCCGCGTCGACCGCGCGTCGCAAGTACATCGTGAACGTGTCGGCGATGGAGGGTCAGTTCAGCCGCAAGTACAAGGGTCCCGGGCACCCGCACACCAACATGGCGAAAGCCGCGCTCAACATGTTGACGCGCACCAGCGCCCACGAGCTACTCAGCGACGGGATTCTTATGACCGCGGTCGACACTGGCTGGATCACCGACGAAAGGCCCCATGTGACGAAGGTGCGCCTCGCGCGTGAAGGCTTCCACGCCCCACTGGATCTCGTCGACGGGGCCGCGCGGGTGTACGACCCCATCATTCGCGGCGAGCGCGGCGAGGATGTGTACGGATGTTTCCTCAAGGACTTCGAACCGGCGCCGTGGTAATCCGTCGCGGTTCGTCATGAAGAGTGCGCTGGGGAAAGGCTAGTCGTAACTCCTCATGGTGCGCACGTTGAGTGCAATCACAGCCAATGCACCGGCGATGATCACCGCGAAACCCTTTCCGATCACGGGCCAGTTGAGGTCCTGCAAGATCAACGACCTTATGGCTTCCATCAGATAGGTGACGGGGTTCAGCGTCGCAGCGATTTCCATTGGTCTCGTGAGCAACTCACGTGGCACGAAGTTCGGGGTGAGGAAGAGCAAGGGGAAGAAAAGCAAGCCCATGGAGTTTGTCGCCGCTGCGCTGCGCGTCTTGAGAGCGATCAATTGCAAGAACCCGGCGTAGACCACGGCCCATCCTGCGCACAACGCAAGCAGCAGCACATAGCCGATGGGGCCGCTGGCCACTCGTACGCCAAAGGGAAGCGCGAGAAGGATGATCACGGTTGAAATGCCGATGTTCTTCAGTGCTTCGGCCGAGAGTCGACCGAGTGCCAACGATGTCCTCGAGACCGGCGTCGCCCGCATCTTGTCGAAGTAACCATTCTCAATTTCCTCGACGAGGTAGAGCGCGGCCGTACCGAAGGATGCCGCGAGTAGCAAAGAACTAGGCATTTGAAAGGCCGCATAGTTCTGGCCTTCGAGAAAACCTGTGGAACCAGAGGGGAAGATCTTTGCGGCTTGGCCGACGTTGACAACGAGGAAGAAGATCGGGATCAGCAACGTGGGGAGCAAAGCGTCCGGTGCGCGACGTGCCTCACGCACCGCACGCTCGCCGAGGACGAGGACCGCGTTCATGACTGCACCTCCTGGACCTCACCGGCAGTACGTTCTCGAGTTCGACCAGTGACATCGAGGAATACTTCATCGAGGGTCGGCTCTGAGGTCATTCCTCTGCGTTGCCGCAAGTCGGCCTTCAACTCGGCGGGCGTTCCTTCGCGAACGATGCGTCCGGCGTCGATAATCGCCAGTCGATCACACAACTGGTCAGCTTCTTCGAGGTATTGCGTGGTCAAGAACACCGTCGTTCCTCGCTCGTTGATTCGGCGTACCTCGTCCCAGACCACAAGTCGGCTCGACGGGTCGAGACCGGTCGTCGGTTCGTCGAGGAACAAGACTTCGGGATCATGTACCAGCGCAGAGGCGAGGTCGAGTCGCCGCTTCATCCCACCCGAATAACCCTTGATGAGCCGATCAGCGGCATCGACGAGATCCACGAGTTCGAGCAGCTCCTTGGCTCGCTCGGCGGCCTCGGCGCGGGAGAAATTGAAAAGCCGTCCCTGCAGGATCAACAACTCGCGACCGGTCTGGCGGGGGTCAAGCCCTGCTTCCTGCAGCGCTACTCCAATCCGCCGCCGCGTTTCGTCCGGTTCCTTTGCCACATCGATCCCTGCGACGGTCGCGGTTCCCGATGTAATCGTGGTCAAGGTTGTCAGCATGCGCACGGTGGTCGACTTGCCCGCGCCGTTAGGCCCAAGAAAGCCGAATATCTCGCCCTGCTCGACTCGAAGGTCGACTCCGCACACGGCTTCGACATCTCCGGAACGACTCGTGAACGTCTTGACCAGATCTTTGGATTCGACAGCAACAGTCATGCCGGTGAAGTTACCTTGAGCCTCCGACCAGCGTTCTATCGGCGTGAGTCCAACGGTGAAGGTGAGGTGAACAAAGTGGGTGCAACTCCTCCGCAGAGCTCGCCGTCGATGAGCATGCTGTCGAGCGACGCCGCGATCGCGTTCGAAAACGAGCACTGCGCGCACAACTACGACCCGCTGCCGGTTGTCATCGCCACAGGCGAGGGCGCATGGGTCACGGACGTGGAAGGGCGCCGCTACCTCGACATGCTGTCGGCATATTCCGCGTTGAACTTCGGACATCGTCACCCGGACTTGATTCGCGCCTTGGAAGAGCAACTCGGCCGAGTCACGCTCACGAGTCGAGCGTTTCATCATGATCAACTTGGCCAGTTCTGCGCTGACCTTGCGGCACTGGCACGCCATGACGCTGTCTTGCCGATGAACAGTGGAGCCGAGGCCGTTGAGACGGCTCTCAAGGTGGCCCGAAAATGGGGGTACGAACGAAAGGGCGTCGCTGACAATGCAGCTGAGATCATCGTGTGTGCGGGAAACTTTCACGGTCGCACGACAACCATCGTCTCGTTCTCCGATGATCCGCTCGCACGCGATCACTACGGGCCGTACACACCCGGCTTTGTGACCGTCCCGTATGGCGACATCGACGCGCTTGCTGAGGCGATCACCGAGCGAACCGTCGCGTTTCTGGTCGAGCCGATCCAAGGCGAGGCAGGAGTCATTCTACCGCCGACGGGGTTCTTGCAGGCGGCTCGCGAATTATGCAGCCATGCCAATGTGTTGTTCGTGGCGGATGAAATTCAGTCCGGCTTGGGTCGCGCGGGGACGACATTCGCGTGCGACGTGGTTGACGTCCAACCAGACATCCGCATCCTCGGCAAAGCCTTGGGGGGCGGGCTCTTGCCCGTGTCCGCGATCACCGCAGATTGGGACGTCCTGGGCGTCATTCACCCAGGTGAACACGGCAGCACCTTCGGTGGCAACCCGCTCGCGGCAGCGGTGGGCATCGCGGTTGTCGAACTGTTGGCGACTGGTGAGATTCAACAGCGCTCGCGTGTTCTTGGGGAGCACGTTCTCAACACTCTGCGCGCCGCCGCTATCCCTGGCGTCAAAGAAGTTCGGGGGAGCGGATTGTGGTGGGCCATCGAACTCGATGGGACCGGTCGCACTGGGCGAGACGCGAGTCTGGACCTACTGACTCGTGGAATCCTCGCCAAGGACACTCACACGTGGACGATCCGATTCGCGCCCGCACTCGTGATCGATGAGCAAGATCTTGACGATGCGCTGAGCACAATTACCGACGTTTTGACCAAGTAGTCCGCGGCGTTGGCCGGGCGACGTCAGCAGGCGGAGGTCAGGTTCGTGATTGTCACTCGATAACGCGGCGCTCCATTGAGTTTGTTCCAATCGGCGTTGCCGTGATTGACCGCGTTGGGGAATCGCACCCGCACTTTGTTGACGCAGCCAAACATCGGTCCCGGATTAGTTCTGATGCCGGAGGGCGAGCCCTTTCTTGCGCCGGTGAGGTACTCAAAGTGGGTGTAGTTGATCAAGCACGGGCCGATGCCGGTGTGTCCCATGGTCCCGATCCTGGTAGCTGGCGTCACCCGTTGTCCGGTGTGGATAGTGATTCGGGCCAGGTGCCGGTACTGCGTAACTCGCCCGTGGCCGTGGTCAATCCACACCCAGTTACCGAGCTTCGCGTTGTTACTCGCCGACGGTCCGACACATCCCGCACGCCCGCCGATGTGGGCGATACCGGTCGCGGCGGCATTGATCGGCGTACCCTCCGGGCCACTGAAGTCGATCGCCCAGTAATGATGACCACTCTTCATCGCCGGTCCGCAGTTGTTCACGACGCATCCAATCTTGACTGGTCCCCGGAATGGGAACCAAAACACCGGTCGTGGCGTGGTTGCGGTACGAACGGAATTACTAGCTGCACTCGCTGTGACGACCTGAGCTCCAGCGGTCGGTATCGGCAAGAGCACCGCCACCATCAGGGCGGCGGCCAATCCCACAAAGCTCTTGCGACCCAGTCTTTCTCTCTTCGCCATGAGATGGCATCGTCGTGCTGCCCGCCGCCCTTGATAGGCCTCAAGAGTGGCCCCAAAGTGGCTCGCCGAGCCGCTAGCCTGCCGGACATGACCAGTCCCGTGCCCGCTTCTCCCGCCCCGCTCCCGG
>JBBRLC010000060.1:0-7276 GCA_038231595.1 Candidatus Nanopelagicales bacterium
GGTAGCGTTGGTCACCCGGTCGGCCGTGGGCATAACTGCTTGCGCGATTGGGTTGTGGTGACATTAGGTAGGTGGCATGGATCGGGGAGGTGCGGTATGGCGGTCTCATTGAGAGGCGTCCTTGGCGACGAGTTACGCACGCGCCGGATGCGCCAAGGCCGTACCTTGCGCCAGGTGTCCAAGGAAGCCCGCGTCTCGCTCGGCTATCTCTCCGAAGTCGAACGGGGTCAGAAGGAAGCATCCTCGGAGCTCCTCGCCGCAATCTGCCGCGCGCTTCACACGCCGCTGTCGGTCGTACTTCGCTCGGTGAGTGAGGATGTATCGCGCTTCGAGGCTGAAGGTTTGATGGGCGACAACACGGTTCGTCAACTAGAACCCGCGCTGATCACCGGCACGACCATCTCAACGACTCCAAAGGTTGCCGGCACCGCTGCCGCCTAGCCCGCCGTTTCGCGTGAAAGGTACGTTCGTCAGTCTCTATTGAACGCCGGGTGCATTCATCGCGGTCAGGACGGTCCCCACATTGATGCGGAGAAGCGGAGTCCTTTCGGAGTGAGCTGGAACCCAGCCGCGGAAAGACTGGCTGACAGGGTCGATGCCGACCCTTGTGCGGCCGAGGCATGGGGGCTGACTCCGTCAGTCTTTTCGATGGTGAGGCGACCGAGCAGTCCACTGCGTACGGCCTCGGCTAACGCATCGACCGCGGCTCGAAGCACGAGTTGTTCCTCAGTCCAGGACAGCAGAGACCGACCACCTCGTTCGACGTAGAGCACCAACGATCCCCCTACGACAATCACCACCGCCCCCGCTTTGCGCCCGGGCTTGTGCCCGCTCGCAACGTGATCGGGCCGCGCGGGCCAGGGAAGTGCTGCTCCATAGGGATTCGCCGGGTCGGTTGCGGCCAGCACGTAGGTGGTCAACTCACCCGAGGAACCCGGGGGGTCGGTGTCAGTGCCGACGGCCTCGACCGGCGACTCACCGGTGTCAAGCGCACACGCGCGTAGGCGATCTACCGCGCCTGC
The DNA here is from genome assembly GCA_038231595.1 of Candidatus Nanopelagicales bacterium. Taxonomy (GTDB): domain Bacteria; phylum Actinomycetota; class Actinomycetes; order S36-B12; family JBBRLC01; genus JBBRLC01. Next base: position 1,023 of record JBBRLC010000060.1, read on the forward strand.
ACTCGCGAACTGTGCCGCGCCGAGTCCCTCGATGACATAGATCCGTCGTACCTTTCCGGCGTCTTCAAATGCCGAGAGCACCTTGTAGGTCGCAGCAAACCCGCCGACGACGCCTTCGGTTGCGACCGCCCCACGGGTGAGTACGCCGTGGCGGTTGAGCATCACTTCGGCGTACGCCGCAGCCCGCAGCGTCGGGTCTTGTTCACGCGCGGGTGTGAGCGACCATCGCCCGCTCACGGTCGCTGGCCCGGTTCGGGAGGGAAGCGCAACTCGACCCGCGCGCAAACTCGAATATCGCCCGCGGGTCCGGGTGGGCAAAGGTCCACCGGCCCTGCGAGCGCCCTTGCTCCCGGTAGTGAGCGCTGTGCGCAACGGCGCGAAAGTGTCGTTCGTCAATCGTGAGGCCCAGACCAGATCCCAGAGGACTTCGCTGAGTTCGTGGTCGTCGATGGTTCGATCGAGTTCGGTGCCAACCCGGTCGGAGAGCGCGCGGAAGAACCAGCCTCCGCCATCGGCCAGCACAGCCGCGACCGCCGACTCCGCCTCATTGCGCTCGGCATCGTCATCGAGCGGCAACAGCAAAGACCCATGTTCCGCGACGTACATCGACACCCAGCCGTCGCCTTGGGGTAGCCGGCCGCGTCCTGTCCACACGACTTCGCCGGACGACGTGAGTTCGTCAAGAAACGCCGGGTCGTAGTTTTCGACTCGCGACGCCAAGACCGATGACTCCCACGCGCTCGCCGGAACCGCGGCACCTTGGAGTTGCTCGATGCAGGCGAGTACGCCCTCGGGACCGCGCAAAACGCCGGCCGCACGAGCGACTTTGGCGTCCCTGCGCAACTCCCCGGATGCTCGAACGTGCTGCCACTGTGGCAAGAACAGTCCGAGTGTGCTGGCTGCGACGGGTTCGACTTCTCGTCGCAATGCCGCGACGGAGGCGCGGCGCAATCGTCGGAGTACGTCGACGTCACACCACTCGGAGCCCGCCCCGCCCGGTCGAAATTCCCCTGCCACGACTCGCCCCGAGGCAGCCGCCTGCGCGAGTGTGCCGTCGACCACAGCGACACCGAGCCCGAAGCAGGTAGCGACTTCCGCGGCGTGAAATGGCCCGTGGGTTCTCGCGTACCTGCGCACCAAGTCGGCCAGTGGAGCCTCAACGGGTTCAAGGAAGGCGTCCGGAATGCCCACCGGCAGGGCGGTTCCCAGTGCGTCGCGAAGTCTGGCTGCATCTTCGATGGCCGCCAGGACTTCGCGCCCGCCGACCCGTACGGCAATTGCACGCCGCGCCGCGACGAGTTCGTCACACCACTGAGGGGATGCACCTCGGCGTACGCATTCGTCGATCGACAGCGGACCCAACACACGCAGTAAGTCGGCGAATCCCTCAATCGATCGAACCTTGCGATCCTCGGTGAGGCGCTGTAGCTGTGCTTCAACGGTTTCGACTGCGCCGAGATCGAGAAGTTCACGTAATTCAGCTTGGCCGAGCAGTTCGGCCAACATTGTCGAGTCCAGCGCTAGCGCCGCCGCTCGACGCTCGGCCAGGGGAGAGTCACCTTCATACATGTAGTTGGCGACGTAGCCGAACATCAGCGATCGGGCGAAGGGCGACGGCAGTGGCGTTTCAACATCGACGATGCTCACGGTTCGGCTGCGGATGGCACGCATCAGTGCCACCAAAGCGGGCACGTCGAACACGTCTTGGAGACACTCGCGAATCGTCTCTAACACGATGGGGAACGAGCCGTACTGCGCTGCAACAGACAACAGTTGGGCCGAACGTTGCCGTTGTTGCCATAGCGGTGAGCGTCCGCGCGGATCGCGACGTGGCAGCAACAACGCGCGGGCTGCACATTCGCGGAACCGTGCGGCAAATAGGGCCGAACTGCCGATCTGTCGGGTGACTTCGGCTTCAATGTCTTCGGGCTCCACGACAAGGGCTTCGATGGCGAGGCGTACGGCCGTGTCATCTTCGGTATCAGGCAACCGCAGAACTAGCCCGTCGTCGGCGTGCATCACCTGCGCGTCGATGCCGTAACCCTCTTGCAATCGCGCGCCAACGATCAAGGCCCATGGTGCGTGCACCTGCGCGCCGAAAGGTGAGTGCACGACTATGCGCCAATCGCCTAGTTCATCTCGAAACCGCTCGGCGACGATCGTGCGGTCATCGGGTACGCGCCCGGTCGAATCGCGTTGATCGGAGAGGTAGGACTGCAGATTCGTCCGGGCTCGATCGTCGAGCCCGATCGCGGTCAGCCGCTTGTCGCGGACTGATGGCTTCGCTGAGGAGATCTCACGCAAAAACGCCCCAGTCGCAACCCCCAATTCGTACGGACGGCCTTGACGGTCACCGTGCCAAAACGGCAGGCGGCCCGTCAGCCCCGGTGCGGGCGAAACGAGGACACGATCGTGAGTGATGTCTTCGATGCGCCACGACGAAGCGCCGAGGGAAAATACGTCGCCGACTCGTGACTCGTAAACCATTTCCTCATCCAGTTCGCCGACGCGACTTTGCTTCTCGCCGATGAGGAAGACCCCAAACAGTCCGCGATCCGGAATCGTGCCGCCGCTTGTCACGGCCAGTCGTTGCGCGCCGGGCCTCCCGCTGAGCACACCGCTCACGCGATCCCACACGAGTCGCGGCCGCAGTTCGGCGAATTCGTCGCTGGGATAGCGACCCGACAACATGTCGAGAACCGAGTCGTACGCGCTGGCTGGCAGCGAGGTGTACGACGCGGCACGCCGCACGAGGACCAGCAGTTCGTCAGTCGTCCAGTCCTCAATCGCGACGGCGGCGATGATGTGTTGGGCCAGCACGTCAAGGGGATTGGTCGGAATCGATAACGACTCAATGTCACCGGAGAGCATCCGCTCAGCGACAACAGTTGAGGCGATCAAGTCCCCTCGGTACTTCGGGAAAACGACACCGCTGCTCACCGCACCGACGTGATGACCGGCCCGACCAATGCGCTGCAGTCCACTGGCAACCGACGCGGGTGCTTCCACCTGAATCACCAGGTCGACGGCGCCCATGTCGATGCCAAGTTCGAGACTGCTCGTCGCCACGACCGCCGGTAGTCGACCGGACTTCAGATCGTCTTCGATGATTGCTCGCTGGTCCTTACTCACCGATCCGTGGTGGGCGCGTGCGAGAACAAGTGGAGCACCGGCACTGGCGCCGGATTGTGCCATCACGGCGGCCGGCGCGAGTCCGACCGCAAGACGCTCACCGGTCACTCGCTCGTAGTGAATTTCGTTGAGACGAACAGTGAGTCGTTCTGCGAGGCGACGCGAATTTGCGAACACGATTGTGGATCGGTGGGCTTCAATCAGGTCGACGATTCGTGCCTCGACATGCGGCCAAATGGAGTTGGTCGGAGCAGGACCGTCACTGTCAACGTGCGAAGTGGCCGCACCGCTTGCCGGTCGCGCGCTGAAGTCGCTCATGTCATCTACCGGCACGGCCACGCGCAAGTCCCATTGCTTCGTGCTCAATGGATTGACGATCGTGACCGGGCGTGCCCCGCCTAGAAACTTCGCGACCGCATCAATCGGATGTACGGTCGCTGAGAGTCCAATGCGCTGGGCTGGCTTGGGTAGCAGTGCGTCCAGGCGTTCCAACGAGAGGGCAAGGTGTGCGCCACGCTTTGTACCCGCGACAGCGTGAACCTCGTCCACGATCACGGTCTCGATGCCGCGCAAGGATTCGCGAGCAGCGGAGGTGAGGATCAGAAACAGCGACTCTGGCGTCGTGACGAGAATGTCGGGCGGGTGCGTCGCTTGTTTGCGACGATCGTTGGGCGACGTATCGCCACTACGCAACGCAACTCGAATGTCGGGCTCGGGTAAGCCCAGTAGCACCGACTCGCGCGCTATGCCGACGAGTGGGCTACGCAGGTTGCGCTCAACGTCGACCGCGAGGGCTTTGAGTGGTGAGATGTAAAGGGTGCGGCAGCGGAGCAGTTTGTCTGCTGGCGGCGGCGTTGACGCCGTACGGTCAATCGACCACAAGAAAGCCGCAAGTGTCTTACCCGATCCCGTCGGTGCGACGACCAACGTGTTGTCGCCGCCGGCGATCGCGGGCCACGCCTCGATTTGCGCCGGGGTTGCGGTGACAAATGCGCCGCGAAACCAGGCGGCGGTTGCGGGACCGAACAACTCAAGTACATCGGAAGTCGCGGGAGTTTCTGGAGCCGGACTCGGGGCGGGATCGCGGACTTTCACCCAGTCATCCTGCCGCGCGGCTGCGACTGTAACGAGTGGGGACGCTGCCGGTACTTGTTTTAGTGCTCGTTTCGCGGCTCGTCTCGCGGCTGAGAAGGTGGACCCATGCGACTCACCGACTTTTGGTCTCGGATGGAGACTGCGCTGGGGGAGTCGTACGCCCATTCGTGGGCTCACGATCATGTGCTCGCCGCGCTGGAAGGACAAACGCCGATCGAGGCAATCGCCTCGGGTCATGAAGTTGTTGACGTGTGGCGAGCGGTCCATGCCGAACTGCGCTTGCCCCCTCGTGACCGGTGAACCAGTGCAGTGAAACTCGCTGCGCTGACCGGTGAACCAGTGCAGTGAAACTCGCTGCGCTGACCGGTGAACCAGTGCAGTACAGGTTGGTTCGGCGTGTCGCCGGTCTTCGAACAGGTGTTCGGATATCCTCAACCCATCGTCAGGGTCGAGTTATCCACGACTCGGATGTGCGATCACCGAACTGTCCGAGGCGACACCTAGCGTCTCCCCCAGTTCCGATCGCGCAGATCGACCACGCGGATCAGGGATCCATCCGTACGACGCGGCCCTCGCGGCCCGAGATTGAGGGGCACTCATGGCAGTGAGCAACGGACGCGGCTCGACCCGAAACACCGACCGACCCAACGCGAGCGCAGGCTCAGGGAAGAACGGTCCACCCGCAGATCGCGAGAAGGCCCTTGAGATCGCCCTGGGTCAGATCGAGCGCAACTTCGGCAAGGGCGCAGTGATGCGCTTGGGCCAGGAGACTCGCACGCCGATCGAGGTGATCCCCACCGGATCCATCGCGCTGGACATTGCGCTGGGCATTGGTGGCTTGCCGCGCGGTCGCATCATCGAGATTTACGGCCCAGAGTCCTCGGGTAAGACCACCCTCACTCTGCACGTCATCGCTAACGTCCAAAAGGCGGGCGGTATCGCTGCGTTCATCGACGCCGAACATGCGCTCGATCCCGAGTACGCCAAGAAGCTCGGCGTGGACATCGACAACTTGCTCGTCTCGCAGCCCGACACCGGCGAACAAGCCCTTGAAATCGCCGATATGTTGATTCGGTCGGGAGCCGTTGACCTCATCGTCATCGACTCTGTCGCCGCGCTGGTACCTCGTGCCGAGATCGAGGGCGAGATGGGCGACAGCCACGTTGGCTTGCAGGCCCGGCTCATGTCGCAGGCGCTACGCAAAATCACCGGTGCCCTGTCCGGCAACAACACCAGCGCGATCTTCATTAACCAACTGCGTGAAAAGATCGGCGTGATGTTCGGCAGCCCCGAAACCACGACCGGTGGGAAGGCACTGAAGTTCTATTCATCCATACGCCTGGACATTCGACGCATTGAGACGCTCAAGGACGGCACCGAGCCAGTCGGCAACCGCACTCGCGTCAAGGTGGTCAAGAACAAGGTCGCTCCGCCGTTTAAGCAGGCCGAGTTCGACATCCTTTATGGCGAGGGCATCTCTCGCGAAGGTGGACTCATCGACGTCGGTGTTGAACAGGGATTCGTCCTTAAGTCCGGCGCTTGGTACACCTATGAGGGCGACCAATTGGGGCAAGGCAAGGAAAACGCGCGAGCGTTCTTGCGCGACAACCCGGACCTCGCTGATGACATCGAAAAGCGGATCAAGGACAAACTCGGAGTGGGAGCGCAACTCGATGCACCTGCCGTTGAGATCGATTCGATTGATCTCGTAGCACTTGAGCCGGAACCCATCGACGAATAGGAATCGAACGAGTACGGATCGATGAGCAAGGCAGTGGATGCCACCGATGACCCGGTTTCGGTCGCGCGGTCAATCGTTTTGCAGCAGTTGACCCTGGGTCCCCGGACCCGCGCTCAATTGGCAAAGAAGCTGGCGTCCCGAGGTGTCCCTGAGGATGCCGCCACCCAAGTATTGGATCGAATGACAGACGTGGGACTCGTCGACGATCAGGCCTACGCCGATCAGTGGGTGAGTTCGAGGTCGCGCGGACGAGGCTTGGCGCGTCGCGCGTTGCGCCACGAACTCA
>JBBRLC010000061.1:0-7235 GCA_038231595.1 Candidatus Nanopelagicales bacterium
ACACCGATATGGCCCGCTACACCGGCGCAGACTGCCGCCGCTGCCGTCGCGAGAAGATGAAGCTGTTCCTCACGGGCAGCAAGTGCGAGTCCCCGAAGTGCCCGATCGAGATCCGTCCCTACCCCCCGGGCCAGCACGGCCGCGGTCGTACCAAGGACTCCGAGTACCTCCTGCAGATGCGTGAGAAGCAGAAGTGCGCGCGCATGTACGGCGTACTCGAGAAGCAGTTCCGTGGCTACTACGACGAGGCTCACCGAAAGCAGGGCAAGACCGGTGAGAACCTGCTTCGCATCCTCGAGTCCCGTTTGGACAACGTGGTTTACCGGGCCGGTTTCGGCAAGTCGCGCGACATGGCGCGTCAGTTGGTGCGTCACGGTCACATCGTCGTTAACGGTGGCAAGGTCGACATCCCGTCGTTCCGCGTCAGCGAAAACGATGTCATCGAGGTACGCCAGTCCTCACGCGAGTTGACGCCGTTCGTCATCGCTCACGCCGAGTTGGGTGAACGCCCCGTGCCCGCCTGGCTTGAGGTCATCCCGAACCGGATGCGCATCCTCGTGCACGCACTTCCCGCACGTGCGGTTATCGATACGCCGGTCCAAGAGCAGCTAATCGTCGAGCTCTACTCCAAGTAAGCCTTCCCCACGATTCGCGACTTCAAATTGAGGTAGTCGCGGAAAGGACAGCCACGTGCTCATTGCTCAGCGTCCAACATTCACTGAAGAGCCGATCAGCGAGTTCCGCTCGCGTTTCATCCTCGAGCCCCTTGAGCCTGGATTCGGTTACACTTTGGGCAACTCGCTTCGGCGTACGTTGCTCTCGTCAATCCCAGGTGCTGCAGTCACGAGCATCCGCATTGACACGGTGTTGCACGAGTTCCAAACCCTCGAAGGTGTCAAAGAAGACGTCACCGAGATCATCCTGAATATCAAGAACCTCGTGGTTTCCTCTGAGGTCGACGAGCCCGTCGTTATGTACCTGCGCAAGCAGGGTCCGGGCGCGGTCACCGCAGCCGACATCGCGCCGCCCGCCGGCGTCGAGGTGCACAACCCTGAGTTGCACATCGCGACGCTCAACGGCAAGGGCAAGCTTGAGATGGAACTCGTCGTCGAGCGCGGTCGTGGCTATGTCTCGGCTAACCTCAACAAGCAGCCCGGTCAGGAAATCGGTCGCATTCCGATCGACTCGATTTACTCGCCTGTGCTGAAGGTGACCTACAAGGTCGAGGCGACTCGTGTCGAGCAGCGCACTGACTTCGACAAGTTGATCGTTGACGTCGAAACCAAGATGTCGATGACTCCGCGCGATGCCGTTGCTTCGGCGGGCAAGACACTCGTCGAACTCTTCGGACTCGCCCGCGAGCTCAACCTCGACGCCGAGGGCATCGACATTGGCCCGTCACCTGCGGACGCATTCGTTGCCGAGCAGTTGTCGACTCCGATCGAGCAGCTTGATCTGACCGTACGGTCGTACAACTGCTTGAAGCGTGAAGGTGTCCACACTGTCGGTGAGTTGATCTCGCGTAGCGAGGCCGACCTGCTCGACATCCGTAACTTCGGTGCGAAGTCGATCGACGAGGTCAAGGTCAAGTTGGTCGGGTTGGGTCTTGCACTCAAGGACAGCCCGCCCGGATTCGACCCCACGACCGCGGTGAACTTCTACGCCGATGACGACTTCGACGACCAGGCATACGCCGAAACTGAGCAGCTCTAGTCCTCGGAATGCTGCTTGATTCTCGTCCAACCGCGACCAGGAGAACCACACCATGCCAACGCCCACGAAGGGTGCCCGCCTCGGCGGCGGCCCGGCACACGAGCGGCTGATGCTGGCCAACTTGGCCACTGCGTTGTTCGAGCACGGCAAAATCACGACGACTCATGCCAAGGCCAAGCGGCTCCGGCCGTTGGCTGAACGCCTGATCACGTTCGCCAAGCGCGGCGACCTGCACGCGCGACGTCGCGTGTTGATGGTCGTACGCGACAAGGGCGTCGTACACACGCTCTTCGAGGAGATCGGCCCGCGCTACGCGACACGCCCAGGCGGCTACACGCGCATCGTGAAGGTCGGCCCGCGTAAGGGCGACAACGCACCGATGGCGGTCATCGAATTGGTCGAGCCGTTGGCTGAAGCCGTTGTGGCGGAGGCGACTGCGGCGACGAAGCGTTCGGCCAAGGACAAGGCTACAAAGCCAGACAAGGCAGATTCGACTGGTTCGTCGAAGCCGAGCAAGCCGAGCAAGGCCGCAGAAGTAGCAGCGGCTGCGACGGCTGTTGACCTCGGCGCCGACGAGCCCGCCGCTGATGTGATTGAGGCCGACGGTGTTGCTGCAGAGGTGGTTGCAGATGACGCTGCTGGCGAGAAGTCGACGGACGACAAGGCTGACGAGGCCTGAGTCCTCAGATTGTCATGAACCAGCCCCTCATGCCGGAAACGGTTGGGGGGCTTGTTCGTATCCGCATCGACCTTGGCTACGACGGTACGGACTTTCGCGGCTGGGCGATCCAACCCGTACTCCGCACGGTGCAAGGCGTGGTCGAAGACGCGCTGAAGGTGTTGTTCGCGTCGTCTGAACGCATCGCGGTCACCTGCGCGGGGAGGACGGACGCCGGGGTGCACGCGCGCGGCCAAGTTGCCCATGCGGATGTGCCTGCAGACAGATGGTCCCGATACACGGAAGAAGCGGATCGCCGTCTCAACGGACTGCTGCCCGCCGACGTCATTGTTTACGACGTACGTCGTGCACCTCCGGGATTCGAAGCGCGGTTCTCGGCGCTGACCCGGCGATATTCGTACACGATCTTTGATGGCGTGGGCCATTGGGACCCCGTCGCGCGTACGCACGTGTTGCGTCATCGAATCGCCGGCGGCCGGCGGCTTGATTTGGACGCGATGAATGCTGCGTCGCAACAGGTGCTCGGCGAACAAGACTTCGCCGCGTTCTGTCGACAGCGTGAGCGAGCCAGCACCGTGCGTACCTTGCACGACCTTTCCTGGCGTCGCGGTCAAGACGGGCTCGTCCGCGGAGAGGTGATTGCCGATGCGTTCTGCCACTCCATGGTTCGCTCGCTTGTCGGCGCGCTGCTCGTTGTCGGCGACGGTCACCGACCGCCGGAATGGCCGGGCGAGCTCTTGAGATCCAAGGCTGGTACGGCGACGCGTGCGGAGAACTTCCGTGTCGCGCCGCCCTGTGGCCTAGTCCTCGAAGAAGTCACCTATCCCAACGAGTCGGGTCAGAAGTTTGCCGAACCCGAACGGGAAAGCGACACGTCGCTAAGCGCTCACGGTGTCCAAGCACGGTTGGCCCGTACCCGCCGCACCCTCTAATCCCCGTGCTTTTCCATAAATGTGGCAGTAGCTCAAACCTATTGAACAATATGCGCATTCATTTCTGGCCTTCTCGTCGAAGTACGCCTAAATGAATGCACCGCTCGTTCAATAGAGACTGACGGAACTCCCTTTCACGCAGAAACTACGTCGCGGGGGAATGGACGTGCGTTCGAGTGCCGTTGGCGGGCAGGATGGCGGGCTATGGGCCACGTGGAGTTGTCGCACGTCACGCACGCGTTGCCCGACGGACGGGTTCTGCTGAGCGACGTGAGTTTCCGGGTGGGTGATGGGGCGAAGGCCGCGCTGGTGGGTGCCAATGGCGCGGGCAAGACCACGCTGATGCGCATGGTCGCTGGCGATCTAGCCCCCCAAGTTGGTGGGGTCGTACGCACCGGTGGCCTCGGCATCATGCGGCAGTTCATCGGCCAGCAAACGACTGGTCAGCAAAGCGGCAGTCGGCAAAGCAACAGTCAGCAGGGCAGCGACAAGGAGCCATCCGCGGAGGAGGAAAGTGCCGCACAGCAGGGTGTCGTGACCGTGCGGGACTTGCTGTTGTCGGTCGCGCCGGATCGCGTACGCCTCGCCGCGGCCGAAGTCGAAGCCGCAGAACTCGCGATGATGGACGCTGATGACGAACCGACTCAGATGCGGTACGCCCATGCGTTGGCAAGCTGGGCCGACGCGGGAGGTTACGACTTCGAAGTTGAGTGGGACGTGTGTTGCACCGAAGCGTTGGGGGTTCCGTACGATCGTGCGCAGTGGCGCGAGATCACGACGTTGTCCGGTGGTGAGCAGAAACGCCTGGTACTCGAGTCGCTGTTGCGCGGCCCCGACGAGGTCCTCCTACTCGATGAACCCGACAACTACCTCGACGTGCCAACCAAGCGTTGGCTCGAAGACAAACTCCGCGAAACGACGAAGACCGTTCTCTTCGTCTCCCACGATCGCGAACTACTCAATCGCACCGCGACTGCGATCATCACTGTCGAACTCGGTGCCGCAGGCAACACGATCTGGACGTACGGCGGTGGCTTCGCGAGCTATCACGATGCCCGACGAGATCGGTTCGCGCGGCTGGAAGAACTGCGCGTCCGTTGGGACGAGGAGCACGCGAAGATCAAGGAACTCGTCTACATGTACCGCGCGAAGGCGGCGTACAACGCTGATATGGCGTCGCGACTGCAGGCCGCAGTCACTCGATTGCGACGCTTCGAAGAGGCAGGCCCTCCGATCGCGGTGCCGCGCGAACAAAACGTCACGATGCGACTCAAGGGTGGTCGAACGGGCAAGCGAGCGGTCATCTGCGAAAACCTCGCGTTGACTGGACTGACCGAAGCGTTTGACCTCGAGGTCTGGTTTGGGGAGCGCATCGCGGTTCTTGGCGCAAACGGTTCAGGCAAGTCCCATCTGCTGCGACTGCTCGCTGTGGGTGGAGGCGATCCCGACGTGGAGCATCGCCCCGTCGGCGAGGTCGAGATCGCGGCGGTGAGGCACACCGGGACAGCGCGACTAGGCGCGCGAGTACGCCCGGGTTGGTTCGCACAAACCCACCGGCGTCCCGACCTCGAAGGCCGCACGCTCGTTGAAATCCTGCATCGCGGCGACGGACAACGAAATGGCATGCCCCGCGAAGAGGCCAGTCGCGTCCTGGATCGCTATGAACTTGCTGGCTCGGCGCTACAGAAGTACGACACGTTGTCCGGCGGTCAGCAGGCCCGGTTCCAGATCCTGCTGCTCGAACTCGGCGGCGCCACCCTGCTTTTGCTCGACGAACCGACGGACAACCTCGATATCGCCAGCGCGGAAGCGCTGGAGGAGGGCCTCGCTGGCTTTGAAGGGACCGTCCTCGCGGTGACCCACGACCGCTGGTTTGCGCGAAGTTTCGACCGATTTGTCGTGCTTGGATCGGACTCGCGGGTCTACGAATCCGACGACGCCGTTTGGGAGGAAACCAGGCCCGTTCGGCCCTGAGCGTCGGGCTCATTGGGTGGCATAGGGGGCGTTTTGACCCCCGCTCACCCCCGCGGGTACCCTGGGCGATCGTTGTGCGTGTTCGTCGCGCTGCCCCAGGTGTCTCCTACGGAGTTCTCGGGGCCGAAAGCCGGGCCGCCAACCAATCGAGAACGTACGACCAACACCTCAGTCCAAACGAAGGCGACGCACCGTGCGCACGTACACCCCTAAGCCCGGCGACATCACCCGTCAGTGGCACGTCATCGACGCCACAGATGTGGTGCTCGGCCGTTTGGCGAGCCATGTGGCGACGTTGCTGCGCGGCAAGCACAAGGCCACGTTCGCACCGCATATTGACACCGGTGACTTCGTCATCATCATCAATGCTGAAAAGGTCGCGCTGACCGGTGCCAAGCTCAACCAGAAGATGGACTACCGCCACTCCGGCTACCCGGGCGGCCTGCGCGCCACCTCCTACACCGAGTTGCTTGAGACCAACCCACGTCGCGCCGTCGAGAAGGCCGTCAAGGGGATGCTTCCGCACAACCGTCTCGGCCGCGCCCAAATCACCAAGCTCAAGGTGTACGCCGGACCGACGCACCCGCACTCGGCGCAGCAGCCCCAGCCCTTCGAGATCACCCAGGTCGCGCAGTAACGCCTCGGCGACCCCATCGACTAATGCTTGACCACCGAAAGGAAACCGTGGCCTGATGACTGAGGCGACCATTGACGTTGTGGACGTCGTCGACGAGAACGACCCCGACACTCCCAGCGAGTACACCAGCGAGACCTCGCCTTCCGCGGCGATCCCCTCGCGCGTGATCACGACCGCCCCTGCCGCCGCAACCGGTCGGCGCAAGGAAGCGATCGCGCGCGTGCGCATCGTTCCGGGCACCGGTCGCTGGGTCATCAACGGCCGTACGCTCGAGGACTACTTCCCGAACAAGGTTCACCAACAGCTCGTCAACGAGCCGTTTGTTGTTGTTGAAGCGTCGGGTCGTTTCGATGTCTTCGCGCGCATCCACGGCGGCGGCATTTCCGGTCAGGCCGGTGCGCTACGCCAGGGCATCGCGCGCTCGCTCAACGAGATCGACGAAGAGGGCAACCGTCCCGCCTTGAAGAAGGCCGGCTTCCTCACTCGTGACCCGCGGGCCACCGAGCGCAAGAAGTACGGACTGAAGAAGGCTCGCAAGGCGCCGCAATACTCCAAGCGCTGATCGGTCGGTCCCAGTCATGGGCCGGTTGTTCGGTACGGATGGGGTTCGCGGTCTTGCCAACGCAGACCTGAAACCCGAACTCGCGGTAGCTATTTCCGTTGCTGCGGCACGGGTTCTCAGCGCCGCGGGTCAATTCGAGGCGCACACGTCGGCGGGTCAACGTCCCATCGCTGTCGTCGGCCGCGATCCGCGCGCCAGCGGCGAGATGCTTGAAGCTGCCGTTGTTGCCGGGCTTGAGGCCTATGCGCGTCATCTCGGCCGCAATCCAATCGGCCGCCGCCTCGCCGCGCGCGGTGCCGGGCCCGCGGCCTTCGAACGCATCGTCGGCGAGCGCCTTGATCCGCCCCATGAAGTCTTCGGGCGCGATCGCCGCGTGCGTCTCGGCGTGACCGGGGAATTGCAGATTGCCGGATTGGGTTTGCATGTCGCTCGCGCATGACGCGAGCAACCCGGCAAGGCCAAGCGCGAGCAGCGCACCCCCACCCTTAATCCCTCCCCACAAGAGGGAGGGAAATCTGCTGAGCGCATTGATCATTTGATCGCACCAATTGAAGCCGTTCCAACTCATCGTCTGGGTCGCGCCTTTGTCGCTTGGTCTTTCCCTCCCCCTTGTGGGGAGGGATTAAGGGTGGTCCAACCCGGGTGGATGGGTAACACATCAGACCGGGAGGATGGGTAACAGGTCGGCATGCAGCTTGGAGGAGCTCATGCCTTGGAAGGAGACCTGTTCCATGGACG
>JBBRLC010000062.1:0-7230 GCA_038231595.1 Candidatus Nanopelagicales bacterium
GTGGAACCAGCAAGACCGACCCCGAGTACTACCGACTCAATGTCGAGTACGCCATGCGAATCACCTGGACTGGTGAGTTCCTGCACGCTGCGCCCTGGTCGGTGTACGCCCAGGGTCACCAAAACGTGAGCCATGGATGTACGGGTATGAGCACCAGCAACGCCGCCTGGTTTTACTCCAATTCGCGCCCCGGCGATGTGGTGAGCTACACCGGTTCGGATCGTCAGGTGGAGTCTGGCAACGGCATCACCGTCTGGAACGTGTCCTGGTCGGACTGGCTTCGGGGTTCTGCGTTGCAAGGATCGTCAACAGGCGGCGGCACATCTGTCGGGACGACCGTCCCAGGTGGTAACCCCACCGGTGGGGCGACTCCGCTGCCCACCGATCCGGTCACCGCGTAGGCAGCCCGAAGGCCATAGGGCCCAAGGAGCAGCAGCAAGCCCCACCCGACCGCACCTCACCTACTTCTGTGCTGGTTCGCCTGACTCCTGACGCCCTGTGGGCGCGTGGCCAGTGCTGTGGGTCGGGTCGTGGCTGGGGTCGTGGATGACCCCACCGATTGCTTCCAACTGGCGATGGTGCTCCAGCACCGGCCCGTCGGACTCCAACTCGTGGTGCAGGTGTGAATCGGCGTCGGCCAGTTCCTCGGCGGTCGGCTTGGGAACGTTGTCGCCGTACATGAAGTGCGACAACTTCGCGAGCGACTTCTTCTTGCGCCTGGCCGGACTCCGTACGCCGTTGGCGTCGTGGCTCTCCGGGAGCGCAAGCGGTTCAATGTCGTGCTTTGCCAGCAAGACCGCTCGGTCTTCCGCGGTGATCGGGCCGTGAATCTCGATGAACTCGCCATGGGGGAGCCGCAGGATCTGGCCGGTCTCGCGACCGTGCAGCAACTTCTCGCGATCGCGACGTTGGAGGGACAAACAAATTCGTTTGGTGATCACGAAAGCGACCAGGGGCAACACCAAGATCCCAACTCGCGTGAACCACGTCATCGCGTTAATCGACAGGTTGAACCCGGAGGCGATGATGTCGTTGCTCCCGTTGATCCACAACAGGCAGTAGAAAATGAGCGCCATGACGCCGATGGCGGTGCGCGTGGGCGCGTTGCGGGGGCGATCGAGCAGGTGGTGTTCCTTCTTGTCCCCGGTGGCCCATTGCTCAATCCACGGATAGAGCCCGAGCGCCGTAAACATCAGCCCCGGCAATATCAGTGCCGGAAACAAGATGTTGAGCCCTAAGGGATGGCCGAATATCTCGATCTCGATGGGCGGCATCGCTCTCAGTGCGCCGTCGAGGAATCCGATGTACCAGTCAGGTTGGGAGCCGGCGGAGACTTGACTGGGGTTGTACGGCCCGTAACTCCAGATCGGGTTGATCGCCACCAACGCGCTCAACAGCGTCGTAAATCCGAACACGATGAAGAAGAAACCACCGGCCTTCGCCATGTAGATCGGCATGAGCGGGTAACCGACGACGTTCTTCTCAGTGCGGCCTGGCCCAGGGAATTGGGTGTGCTTCTGGTACCAAATCATCATCAGGTGCGCCGTGATCAACGCCAGGATTAAGCCTGGTACGAGCAAGATATGGATGGAGTACAGGCGCGGTATGAAGTCGCTGCCGGGGAATTCGCCGCCAAAGAGGAAGAACGACGCATATGACCCGATGACCGGCAGCGACAAGATGATGCCCTGAGCGATTCGTAGCCCTGTCCCGGACAGCAGGTCATCGGGAAGTGAGTAGCCAGCGAATCCTTCAATCAGTCCCATCGTCAGCAGGACGACACCGATCACCCAGTTAATTTCGCGCGGTTTGCGGAAGGCGCCGGTAAAGAAGACGCGAAGCATATGCACGCTCATCGCGCCGACAAAGAACAATGCCGCCCAGTGATGGATCTGGCGCATCAGGAGACCACCGCGTACGTCGAACGAGATGTCCAACGTCGAGGCGTACGCCTCTGACATCTTGACCCCACGCAGTGGGATGTACGAACCGTTGTAGATGATCTCGATCATCGACGGTTTGAACCACAAAGTCAGGTACGTACCGGTGAGCAACAAGATGATGAAGCTGTAGAGCGCGATTTCACCGAGCATGAATGACCAGTGCTCAGGAAAGACCTTGTTCAGGTTGCGTTTGAAGAAACTCGACGTGGTGAGCCGGTCGTCGACCCAGCCGACAACCCCGCCAACTGCTTTGACGGTCTGGCTCATGAGCTGCGCTCCCAGAAGCTAGGTCCGATGGGTTCTTGGAAGCCACTCGCGGCAACCAGGTAACCCTCTGCGTCAACGGTAATCGGTAACTGGGGAAGGTGCCTCCTGGCCGGACCGAAGACGACCGACCCTGAATCAGCGAGGTCGAATGTCGACTGGTGGCACGGGCAGAGCAAGTGGTGCGTGCGCTGTTCGTACAACGAGATCGGGCAACCCACATGAGTACAGATCTTGGAGAAGGCCAAGATGCCCTGATAATCCCAGCCGTCGCCTTGCTGTGATCGGATTTCACCGGGAGTCAGGCGGACCAAAATCAGGCCAGCTTTGGCGCGCGCATTCAACGTGCCTTCGCGCTCCTCGATCTCCTTCAAGCTCTCGGGAACCGCGTTGACGAGTCCGCCCACGGGAATGTCCTGCGGGCGGAGTTTGCGCGACGTGGGGTCGGTCACGATGGGCTCGTTGCGCTTCCAGATCGTCTCGCCGAGTACCTGCGGGTCCATCACCTTTGGCCCGAGGCCACGCAAAATAATCAGCAAGGGAAGCGGGAACAACGCCATCGCGCCCAACAGCGAGCGGCGAATTATCTTGCGCTGAGCGAAGCCCGACCCGTCGGCACCTTCTTGATAGACCGCGATCGCGTCGGCTCGGTCGGCTGGGTCGCTGGTCAGGTCGTGGCGTTCGGCGACAACTTCTTGGGCCGGCATCAATTGACGTGCCCAGTGGATTGCTCCGGCCCCGATCAGGAACATCGACAGACCAAATGTCGCACCGAAGACGACGTTGTTCGCGCTGGTCTCGCCGATGACCGGTACGTAGATCAACCGGTCCGGATCGATGGCGACAAAGGCAACGACGGACACGATTGCCGTCAGGCCAGCCAGACCAAACATGGTGGCAACCTGGTGCTCAGCACGACGTTCGGCCCTCGGATCGATATCCGTACGACGCGGCGGGTGGGCGACATGTTGATCCTCGACCGGGGCGAGGTCGTCGCTTTTGTGCGCGCTAACTCCGTTATCAGTGGGCTCGATGCCGTGACCGTTACTGCTCACTTGGCCCTCGCTCCGATCCAAATTGACACCGCGATGAGTGCCCCGAATCCGATGGTGAATAGCGCCAGACTTTCAGTGACTGGCCCGAGCCGGCCTAAGTCCTGGCCGCCGGGGTTGGGCGAGGTCTGGAGGTAGGTGACGTACTTCAAGATCTTCTGCTTGTCCTGTGGCGTTATCGTGGTGTTGGCGAAGACCGGCATCGCCTGGGGACCTGTGAGCATTGCCTCGTAGATTTGCCGGGGGGTCGCCTGGCGCAGGTTCGGTGCGTACTGACCGTTGCTCAGCGCGCCGCCCGAACCGGCAAAGTTGTGGCACTGCGCGCAGTTGGTGCGGAAGAGGTCGCCACCTTCGGCCAGGTCGGCGTTGATGAAATTTAGATCCGACGCGGACGGAATTTCTGGTCCAGGACCCAGTGTCGCGATGAACGCCGCAAGGTTGCTGATCTGCTCGTCGGTGTACAGAGGGGGCTTACGTTCCGCTTGTCCGCCCGGAGCCGCGAGAGGCATTCGGCCAGTGGAGACCTGGAAATCAACGGCTGCCGCGCCAACTCCCACTAACGTGGGAGCGTTCTGTGTGCCTTGAGCGCCGATTCCATGGCAACTCGAACACCCTTCGATGAACAACTGGCGGCCATGGTCGACCTCGGTCGAACTTGCGGCCTTCGGCGCTGCTCCTGCGGTCGCCGCCGATCCAACGACGCTGTAGATCACGCCGGTGAGGCACAGCCCCATGAATAGGACGACCAACACGGCGCCCGGGTGGCGCCTCTTGGCTGCCAGCGAGTTCACGAAAGTCCCGTCCTCGTCACTTCAGCAGATAGATGGTCGCGAACAGCGCGATCCACACGACGTCGACGAAGTGCCAGTAGTACGACACGACGATCGCGGAGGTCGCTTGCTCGTGGGTGAATCTTTTGGCCAGATACGTACGTCCTAATACAAACAGGAAAGCGATGAGTCCGCCTGTTACGTGCAGCCCGTGGAAACCAGTCGTGAGATAAAACACAGAGCCGTACGAGGATCCCGGCAGGGTAATTCCTTCATGGATCAGGGCGGCGTACTCGGTGATCTGTCCGGCGACGAAGAACGCGCCCATGATGAATGTGATCGTGAACCAGCGACGCAGCCGTAGGACGTCACCGCGTTCGGCCGCGAAGACACCCATCTGGCAGGTCACACTGGAAAGAACGAGGACGGTGGTGTTGACCGCGGCGAACGGCACATTGAGTTTGGCGGTTTCGATTGCCCACTCTTCGGGGTTGACCGATCTCAGCGTGAAATACATCGCGAACAGGGCCGCGAAGAACATCAACTCGCTGGCGAGCCACACAATCGTGCCCACGGAGACCATGTTCGGCCGATTGGCGGGATTGTGTGCTGCGGTGTGCGGGATTGTCGTTGCGGTCGCCACGGCACGGATTCTGCCAGGTACTCCGTCGTCGCGGGCGAACGCCCCCCGATTGGCCAGACGTGTCATCGGCCCATCCCTAGGCTCGTGGCGAGCTCGCGGGAAAAAGGGACCTCTTCCCACCTGAAAGGAGTCATGAGATGACGGATTCGGTTGACGTCATTTTCACCGGCGGTTCGATCTTTTCCGGGGGGTGGCAATCGTCGCGGCGGGCGGCCGTGGCGGTGCGCTCCGGTTCGGTTCACGCCATTGGTTCAGACGACGAGATCCACGCTCTCGCCGGACCCCACACCGACGTCGTGGATCTGGCCGGGGGACTGCTGGCTCCTGGATTTCAAGATGCCCACGTTCATCCGGTCGTCGGTGGGTTGGAGATTTTGGCTTGCAATCTCGTGGACGCGACGAGCGCCGCGGACTGCCTGTCGCGTGTGAAGGCGTATGCCGACGAACACGGCGACGTTCCGTGGGTTATCGGTGGCGGGTGGTCTATGGAGTTCTTTCCTGGTGGTCTGCCCACTCGGGATTTGCTGGACGATGTGGTTTCTGATCGGCCGGTCGCGCTCACCAATCGAGATCACCATGGATCGTGGGTGAATTCTCGAGCCCTTGAGTTAGCGGGAATCGACGCAACGACTCCAGACCCGGCCGACGGACGAATTGAACGTGATGTCCATGGGGTGCCTACCGGCGTGTTGCAGGAGGGCGCCGCCTTCCTGCTGGAGCGATTCACGCCCGTCCCGACACCTTCACAACAACATTGCGCCCTGATGACAGCGCAAAGTCATCTGTTGTCGCGGGGCATCACCGCTTGGCAAGACGCGGCAGTGGGAAATGTCTTCGGTCAGCGCGATGTCTGGGAGGTGTACCGGAGGGCAGCTCAGTCAGGCGAACTGTTGGCCCGGGTTGTGGCGGCCTTGTGGTGGGAGCGCGATCGCGGGCCGGAACAGATTGCCGAATTGATCGAGCGTCGAACCGCAGCGTCAGCCGGACGCTTTCGGGCGACGTCGGTGAAGATCATGCAAGACGGAGTGCCGGAGTATTTGAGCGCGGCGATGATCGAACCGTACTTGGACGCCTGTCGCTGCCCCACTGATCACAGTGGTTCAAGTTTCGTCGAGGCCGAGGCATTGAAGGAATACGTCACAACCCTTGATTCTCACGACTTCCAGGTCCACTTCCATGCGATCGGAGATCGAGCCGTACGCGAATGTCTCGATGCGTTGGAGGCAGCTCGACTGGCCAACGGCCGGCGCGACAATCGACACCACCTGGCCCACTTGCAAGTTGTTGCTGAAGCCGACGTCCCTCGATTCGCCGCACTTGATGCGACTGCAACGATTCAGCCGTTCTGGGCGGCGCACGGTGTACAGATGGATGAGTTGACGATGCCGCTGCTCGGTGCGGATCGGTCCGCACGGCAGTACGTGTTTGCCGAGTTGTCGCGCGCAGGAACCTTGATGGCCGGTGGAAGTGATTGGCCAGTGTCGACCGCGAGCCCGTTGGACGGGATGCAGGTTGCCGTGACGCGCCGCGAACCGGGCGACACCTGTCCAGCCTTCTACCCGGACAACGCGATCACGCTGGCGCAGATGTTTTCGGCGTACACCGCGGGAAGCGCGCGAGTGAACCGACTTGATCACGAGACTGGGAGCCTGATCGAAGGACTGCGAGCCGATCTTGTGGTGCTCGATCGCGATCCGTTCGCCGGGCCTGCTGAAGAGATCGCCTCGGCGCGGGTTCGACGCACCTATATCGATGGCGCATGCGCCTACTCCGCTGACGGGTAGCATCGGCGCCCGTGAGCTCTGAAACCTCCGCCCCGCAGCCCCTCAAAGTCCTCGTCTATAGCGATGACATGACCGTGCGAGCGTCGGTACGTCTCGCCCTCGGGCGGCGCCCGGCGACCGAGCTTCCGGCTGTCGAATACGTCGAATGTGCGACCGAACCCGCCGTCATCCGGCGCCTCGATGCGGGCGATATCTCGTTGGCGATCCTCGACGGTGAAGCGGTGCCTGCGGGTGGGATGGGGATTTGCCGCCAACTCAAGGACGAGATCTATCGCTGCCCACCGGTCTTGATCCTCACCGGCCGACCGCAAGATGCCTGGCTGGCCACCTGGTCTCGTGCGGATGCGGTGGTGCCACAACCCGCCGATCCGGTCGATCTGGCGGAGGCGGCTGCCGCATTGTTGCGCCGCCGCGTCGTTGAACTTCCCGCCCGCTAAGTAACGCGGTATGGACACGTTGGCAGCGACTGATTCGGCATCGGCAATTTCGTGGTCGGCGGTGCTCTCTTCGCTGCTGTGTCGAGTGGATCTCGACCGAGCATCCACGCAATGGGCCATGACTCAGATCATGAGTGGGGAAGCGACGTCAGCGCAGATCGCCGGATTTCTCATCGGACTACGCGCCAAAGGCGAGACGGCCGCTGAGATCGAGGCGCTCGTCGATGTGATGCTCCAACACGCCGTACGCGTGGACATCCCAGGTGTCGCCGTTGATGTCGTGGGCACCGGTGGTGATGGGGCGCACACGGTCAACATTTCGACGATGGCTGCCGTA
>JBBRLC010000063.1:0-7165 GCA_038231595.1 Candidatus Nanopelagicales bacterium
CGGCAAGCGAATCGCTCGTGCCTGGTCGGCGATCGCACGGTGGATGAATTGACGAATCCACCAGGTCGCGTAGGTCGAGAACTTGTGGCCCAAGTGGTAATCGAACTTGTCAATCGCGCGCAGGAGGCCCAAGTTGCCCTCTTGGATCGCATCGTCGTAGGGGAGTCCGCGCAGACCGACGTGCCTGACGATGTGGTGCACGAGTCGACGATTCGCGGCCACGAAATCGTCGCGAGCCTCGCGGCCGTCCTTCGCCTTGGAGGCCAGCGCTTCGGGCGGTGCGACGGAGAATTCGGCGTACTTGATGAGCATGCGTTCGGCGACATTGCCGGCTTCGATTCGACGTGCTAACGCGACCTCGTCGGCCGCGGTCAGAAGGGCATAGTGCTTGCGGCGTACAACAACCGTGCTTTTGTTCTTCCTCATGAAACTGAACCTAGGGAGTGCGTCTGACCATTCTCGTTGAGTTGGATGCGGCGGCCGGAGAAGGAGAAGTGTCAGAGGTAGCCAGTACCGTGTGGACTGCAACAACAGAACGGGTCCAGAGCCTCATTTTCGGATGAGGGTTCGTCGGCCACACGCCTCCGGACGTGGCCGACCGGCAACCTCGCCACCGGCAAGGTGCCCTCCGGAGAAGACCCGGGTCGAACAGACCAAGACGGCGCCTCGTTGTATCGGGGCCGAAAGGGGTACTCATGGACGACAACGGTTCGAATCGGAGCGAGTTGTGTGCGCTGAACTGCGAGGGGCATAACTATTGTTGGCAGCAATTGGGAGCATGGAACAACAGGCGGAACAACCCAACGAAACTTCACGTCATCGATGTTCTCGACGATGGGGCGATCGAAAGCGTCGCCGAGGACGGTTCTGAGGTCCCGCTTTGGGTTCACCGTCCCCGTCCCATACGGCTGGCACTGGAGGCTTCGCGCGGAATCGCGTACCAATACAACATCGCGACGCTGCGAATCGACGACAGAAACTATTCGTACACCTTGGCCGAGCATCGCACGCCGTGCGTAGGGAAGGCCGAGCTGGAAAGCCGCATCAGCAAAGAGGTCGGCAACAACTCCGATCCGTCCGCCGCACTCATCGCCCAAGTAAAGGCGGGCGGAGCAGGGTCAACTCGACTTTGAATCAAGCAAGGACCCATAAGTCGCGGTGCTGATCGAGTTACTGACGCCGCGCCCGCTCCGCTCGGTTCCGCTTCGACCCCGCCGCGTACACGCCCGCCCCACTCCTTTCTGAGTTGATCATGGAGAAATGCAGGCCATTCCGCCGAATGCCGTGCATAAGTCCATGATCAACTCGGGTGTGGCGCGTAGCGGAGGGCTAGGTAGCGCGCAGGAGGGTGGCGTAGAGGGTGAGGCCGGGGCCGAATGCCAGCGCCACTACGTGTTGGCCGGGTTTGAGGTCACGTCGTTGGCGCACCTCTTCCAACACCGCAAGCACGGTCGCCGACGAGCAGTTGCCGTGATCCGCCAAAGTCTCGCGAGATTCCACCAGGTCGTCAGGCTTGAGGTCGAGGACCTCGGCAGCGACGTCGAGGATTCGCGGACCACCGGGATGTACGGCCCAGCCGCGTACGTCGGAAATCGCGAGCCTGTTGCGTCCGAGCAAATCGTCGACCACGTTGCGCAGATGCAGCGCGAGTACGTCAGGCACGCGCGCGGATAGCCCCATCCGGAACCCGAGATCGGTGACATCCCAGGTCATGTGGTCCTGCGCGGACACATCGGTTTGGGCGATGATGTCGACGACTTCGAGTCCGGCGCGTGCACCAACGGGCGCGGATGGTTGGACGACGAGTGCCGCTGCGGCATCACTAAACAGCGCATGCGACACGATCTGATCGGTCTCACTCGTCGGCGGCTGAATGTGGAGACTGGTCAACTCCAGACACAGCAACAGTGCCGGGCGCTGACGAGCGGTGACGTAGTCGGACACCGCTCCAAGCGCGGGAAGCGCTGCGTAGCAACCCATGTGTCCAATGAAGAGCCGCTGCACGCTGTCTGACATTCCGAGGTCGCGCGCGAGCAAGATGTCGAGTCCAGGCGTTGCGTATCCCGTACACGAGGCGACGGCAAAGAGGCCGATGTCACTCGCATCAAGTCCCGCGTCGGTTAGCGCCGTACTGATCGCTTCCTTACCCAGCGGCATTGCCTCCGGCAGGAAGCGCGTCATACGTGCTGCGGTCGACAAGTCCGAAACGTCTTCGATGATCGGATTCGCGACAGCGTGACGTTGGCGTACGCCGACGGTGGTGAAAATCCGTCGAGCGATCGGCGAGTTGTTGTAGTGCGCCTTGAAGAATCCGTCCCATAGATCGACCTGAGTCGCGGTCTCAGGGAACGCGAACCCCGAACCGCTCACGATCGCGCGATTGCTCATCGGTGCATCACCATCGGGGCACCGCCGCGTCGGCTTCCGGGTCATCGCCGAGTGCCGCGACGCCCAACCAGTCCGCGCACACATCCGAGGTTGCCGGTTGCAGCGATCCACATCGCGCATCACGGTAGATGCGTTCGAGAGGATGACCGCGCCGCGTCGCGGACGTACCGGCGGCCTCCAGCATTGATGCGGCAACCTCCATTGCTGTTTGCCCGGCAAGCAACTTCGCGCGGTAGACCCATTGGTTGGTTTCGGCCTCGCCTGGTTCGTCGTCGATGCGTCGCGCGGCCTCGCGTACGGCCAACCGAGCGGCTGCAACTGACGCATCCGCGCGCCCGATCCGCGCTCTTACGGCTGGTAGGGCGCTCAGGTTTCGCGTCTTCACGTGCTCGACTGCGGCATCGATGGCGGACTGCGCGACACCGACATACACCGCGGCATAGCTCGCTACCAACCACTGCGGCATGACCTGCGCAAGAAGCAACGTGAGCCCCTCCATCCCACCTATCAAGGTGTCCGACGACACGTCGATGTCGATGTGCAGGTCCTGGCTTCCGGTCGCGCGCATGCCCAGCGAATCCCACGTCTGTTCGACGCTGAGGCCATCTGCAGCGGGAACTAGGAAGTGCGAGACCTCGGGCGGATCGGCAATGTGCGACTTCGCCGCAATGAGGTACGCATCAGCAAAACCCGCACCAGACACAAACGTCTTCGCGCCCTTGAGGTGGTAGCCATTGTCGATCGGCTCGTACGTCGTCGTGATTTTCGAAAGTCGCGACCCCGCGCCCCGCTCACTCATCGCAACGGCATAGAACGCTCCATCGCGTGCACCTTCAAGGATGCGATCGCGCGCCGCGAAGTACGTCTCGGGTACGCCGAGGAAGCGTGCAAGTTCATCGGGAGTCTGCGCAAGCGCACCCGTGATGGACGCATGCATGTTGAAGACGAGCGCGGTCGCTCCGTTGCCAGCCGCCAATGCCATCGCAACTTCGACATAGTCCGCAAACGTCGCACCAGGACCGCCGAGTCGGCTCGAAACCATCAGTCCCAGCAGACCCTGCGCGCGCAAGTCAGCGAAGTCGGCTTCGGGAAAGATGCCAGCGCGGTCGTGGTCGATTGCTCGGGCAGCAATGCGCGGTTGCAGTCGTTGCACCGCCGCGAGTGCGTCAGCTGGATTGGCGAGTCGCGTTGTAGTTCGAGTCTTCTCGTCGCCCTCCGCGTCGCCACTCGTTGTCGCCCGCGCGTTCCCGCGGGCAGGACCGTTGTCCGTACGCGTGGTCGCCGTCATGCGGGATCCTTGCGACCGATGCCCTGAAACAGAACGGCGGTCGTACGCATCGCAACCATGCGGGCCTTCTCAGCGCGACCCGACTGCCAGGCAATCACCGATGGCAACGCCGGACGCATGCCTCGCAATTGCAGGCGTACGCCGTGACGCGCGTACTCCGCGACAAGTTGCTTGCGATCGACGAAGAGGGCCGGATCGTGAATGCCGGGGGGCGCGCCACCTGGGATGCGCTCGGCGATTGTCACCGCGATGAACCGACCCAGCTTCGTGTCCGCGATCGTGTCGATGACCAACGTGCCACCCGGCTTGAGAACGCGCGCCGACTCCTCGATGGCCCGAGGAAGGTCGGTGACGTGTTCGAGGATTTCCCCCGCCGTCACAACATCGGCGGACTCGTCCGCGAGCGGGAGGGCAAGAACGTCGGCGCGCAGGGTTGTCACTCCGTGCTCGCGCGCCTGCGCCAATGCGGAGGAGGTGATGTCGAGGCCGATGTGGGTGTAACCCTTGCCCGCGGCGTGAGGTGCCATCAACCCAGCACCGCAGGCGAGGTCGAGGAGTACCTGACCATCGCGCTGCGCGGGTGGAATCAGCGCGGCGCGTGCTTCGGCAATCCAGTGCAACATGGCGAACGGGCCGCGCGGGTTCCACCACGTGTCAGCCAGGTCGTCGTACTGCCGAGGGTCGTTGCGTGGCAGTACCGACTTCCCGAGTCGCGGTCGTGCTTGATTCGCCCCACGGGATGGGTCACCGTCGCCCGGTTGCTTCGCGTCGCGGGACACATCGCCTCGCCGGCGCATAGCTTCCGTTTGGCGCAACGACAGCAGCGAGGGGGACACGCCGCCAGCCTGTCACATGAATCGGAGTGCTGCGCTGTCCAATGCCCATCCGATCACGCTCCCCAACCCCTACCCCAAAACCAGAGTTGATCATGGAGAAATGCAAGGCATTTCGGCGAATGGGCTGCATAAGTCCATGATCAACTCGGACTAGGAGGGCGCTCCCTAAACTCGATGGGATCTCAGGTTTCGTGTCGCAGTCCTAACGTGCCACACCCGCGGGGCTTGGGCGATGCCGCATCCGCCAACGATGCCGTGGGCTGACGATGAACGCTTCAGCCTTCAGCGTCGCGTATAGGACGCGAGGCAGGTCGCTGGCCCGTCGGTAGCAGATAAACCGCGGAACCCACGTCGGGCGAAACTTCGCATTGAAGCGGTAAATCGATTCGATCTGGAACCAACGCGAAGCAGTAGTCAAAGCGATCCGCGCGGTCCGCAGCATTATCCCGGCGTCATGGCTCGCGCCTCGCTCCAAGACCGACCGAAAGACGGCAAAGTTTAACGAGATTCGGTCTATGTCCATGAGTGGTGCGGCATCGAGAGCGGACACGATCATTAGCTCGTTGAGACCGGAGCCGGCGTCGCGATCGCGACGCATGAGATCGAGACTGATCCCGCCACTCGATGACGGAACAAACTGAAGTACGCCAACAAACTCGTCGTCCTTTCGAGCTACAACAACCACGCATTCGGCGTCGGCGGGGTCACCAAAACGTCCGAGCGCCATAGAGAACCCTCGTTCGACGTCGGCATTACGCCACAGATCGACTTTGTGTCGGATCTCGTTGATCTCTGCGTCGCCAAGTGATCCAACGCGACGTACGTCGGTCGTGAACCCGGATCGGCGAGCTCGGGCAACCATCTGGCGCACGTTGCGGATTCGTCGGCCGGCGAGGCTGAACGTGTCAACGTGTACGACCGCTTCGTCTCCGATTGTGAGGTGTTTCAGTCCTGTGCCCTGCGACCAAATCTGCGCGCCCAGTTCACCACAACCAAAAACGGCAGGTATCCAGCCACTCTCGCGGGCGAAGGCAAGGAATTCCGATACAGCGAGGGGCCACTCCGCAGGGTCGCCGATGGGGTCGCCCGATGCGAGCATCACGCCCGAGACGACCCGATAAGAGATTGCTGCCTGATCATTGGTAGAAAACAATGTTGCTCGGTCGCGCCTCAGCGCGAAGTAGCCGAGTGAATCGGGAGTGGGTCGATCCTCGAGTAGCGCGCGCACGCTCAACTCATCGTGGGGCGATAATTGTGATCGCGGTTGTGCTGCACGGAAGGCTTGGAAGGCCGTAGTCACAATTGTTGCCGCGCCTAATCCAAACAGTAGGGTCGAAACGACATCCCTCGTGCCTTCGTGTCGAAAGACCAGCGGACCGTCGAACCCTGCCAAGCCGTACAGAACCTCTTGAAGCCACGTGGGGATCGAGGGCGTACCGACAAATGCCGATCGTCGCAACACCAGAAGCAATGAGCCCAGAACGAGCGACGATCCCAGCATCACTATGAATGTGTGGCCGATCCGCTGCCGGGAATCTGGATCGCCAAGGGCGGTGAATTGCGACCGTGACCACACAAGGAGGACGAGGAGGATCGAGAAGGCGGCCGCTTCTTCGATGTCTAATCCTTTGCCGATATTCAAGGCAACCGACAACCCAGCGAGTACGACCGCGCCACGCCACGCGCTACGCTGCCGACGTCGCAATCCCCGACCGAGTAGAAGAAGAAACAAGCCGACGACGAGAGTGGCCGCACTCGCATGTTGAGCTAAGCCCAGCGGGATTGCTTTGGTGAGTGCATGCAATCGCGCAACTCGTTCAGGAGTTAGGGCGCTGACGATGTCGACGAGACCCAACGCGATTGTGGTGAAGGCGATGAACTCCGGCGTTCGGTCACTCAGCGAGTCGAGACGAAGCACTTGAGCCGTCGTCGACGGACGAACTCCGACCTCGAGTTTTTGCTCCTGGAGCATGGTGGCTCCCACCCTCAATCGACGTTGACCACTCGCAACCTAGTCACTAGGCATCCGCCGGTCACTTCCTGCATCGCGATAGCGGCGCGGGACGCGTGCCGGCTCGTTGGATCGACCCGCGTGCCGGCTCGTTGGACCGGCCACTCGTACGACGATGGAGTTGACCCCTTGAGCGCGAAAATTGGTTTCGGGAGCGCTGCGGAATCAAGTTCTTGCCTCAGCCAGCGCGAACTTATCGGCTGGATCTTCTGGCGATCCGAGCGACGCCGCGCGTCCCGAGATGTTGACCTCGTGCAGCGTCGTTTGGCGATCCCAGGACGCCTCGGCGGTCCTGACCTGGGTGACGTCAATGCGACTGCGCGTCAAGTACCCAATGAGCGTAGCGATAGCGAGAAGGAATACGACACTGGTCTTGAGCTTGCCAATGCCGAATCCACCATCTTGGTGATGCTGCCCCAAGAGGTCTCCAACGGAGGCACCGAGTGGCCGGGTGAGGATGTACGCAGCCCAGAAGGCGAACACGGCATTGATCCCGAATTTGGAGTGGGCCAAGGTAATTGCGGCGATTAGTGAGGCAAAGAAAATTGTTGCTACCACGTAGCCAAGGGCCAATTTCTCTGAGATGAGGTCGCCCGACGCGGTGCCGAGGGCGAACGTGAACAGCACCGCAAGCCAGTAGAA
>JBBRLC010000064.1:0-7161 GCA_038231595.1 Candidatus Nanopelagicales bacterium
CGGATCCGAACCCTGGCGCGCATCGGCGTCGTTGCGACGTGGCCGAGGCCGTACGTCTGCGTGTCGCAGTCCCCACACTTCCGCTCGCGTCAATGCCATCGTCTGCATCTGGACCCGAGACGTCGGCTGTGGACGCCGAGGTCATGAGCGAATGGGATCGCGATATTGCTTTGATGTTGGATTCCCTACGCCGCGACCGCGTCTCCGAATGGGTGGTGCGCACGCCGACGAGTTTGTCGGTCACCGGCGTGATGGATCTTGCCAAGGACGAGCAGGCGTTTGCCCAATCACTGCGACGTCCCATGCCGCGTCGCCCCGTCTCCGCTGCGCGGCGCGGATCCGCTTTGCACGCCTGGATCGAAACGTTGTTCGGCGATCAACCACTCCTGCCCCCCGATGAACTTCCGGGAGCGCAGGATGGCGATATCGACTCCGACGCAGACTTGGAAGCGATGAAGGAGACGTTCCTGCAGACGCCGTACGCGTCGCGTAGTCCCTACGCCATCGAGGTACCCGTGACCGCAATATTTGCTGGCCGCGTCGTGCAAGGGCGCATCGATGCGGTGTTCCGCGAGGGAGACCAGTGGGAACTCGTGGACTGGAAGACCAATCGGGCTCAAGACGCCGACCCGTTGCAGTTGGCGATCTATCGGATTGCTTGGGCGGAGCTCATGGGGGTGTCGGTGGATTCGATCTCGGCGAGTTTCGTCTACGTTCGCACCGGTGACGTCGTGACCCCCGTTGATCTCCCTGACCGTGATCAGGTCGAGCGATTGCTGGTCGGCTCAGAATCCGTCGAAGGGTCAACCGACGCGGGGAGGGTGAGCACCACGGCGCAGTGATCGCTGACGTCGAGTCGGACGATCTCGCTTATCGCGCGGGCAAGTTGGAAGTCATCGAGCCCGCGCGCGATCACGTGGTCGAGTTGAATCTTTGGATTCCAACTCGGGAACGTGGCGCCTCTCACGAGGTGCGGCCAGCGCGTTGCCCTTTTCACGATGGGCGCGGGGACATTGAAGTCGCCAAGGATGATCAGTGGCGTGGGCAAGTCGCTGGTCCACCGGAGCAGTGTGCGCAGCTGGCGAACGTTCACTCCTGGAACCACGCTCAGATGCGCAGTTGCGACCGTCAAAACTCCTTGCGGCGTGTCGATGACGGCCGCGAGAGCCACGCGCGGCTCATCGGGCACCCATTGAATTCGTGGTTTTGCCCCGCCCGGCATCGGGATCGGGACCGAGATCCGCGGACCACCTAGTTGCGTACTTCGCCATTGCAACACTGGGTGGCGCGACACGAGACCGATCCCAAATTGGGGTGTCGCGGCTGGCGAGGTTCGTTCGTCATTCTCGTTCTGGTCCGGGCCAACGAGTGCCCCCGGTTCGGCGGCCACCCAGTCAGGGAGACCAGGTGTGCCTTCGACGCTCGGCACAAAGCGCCACTGATCAGTCTCCATCCGAGATGCAATCAGAGCGGTCTGATCTGCCTCACCGCTACGCTTTTGGAACCGATCGATTTCTTGCAAGGCAAGGACATCGGCTCGCAGCGACACGGCTGCCTCGGCCAGGGCGACCGAGTCCGCCTCGGCGAGGTGGCTCTGGGCATTCGGAGTTCCGGTGATGGCAATGCCGTGCAACGTGTTGAAGGTGGCGATTCTTAGCGGCGAAATCACGGTGCTACTGCGTCGAATGTTGGCTCAGCGACTGGCTTGGCACGCTCTCCGATGAGCCGACGCATCCACTCGCGCGCCGGTTCCTCAACCCACCGCCACATGGCGTACGCCCCGAGCAAACACAGCGCCACAAGACCGAGGACGCCCACGAAATACAGGACACCACCCTTGATGCCAATCACTCGCATTCCGGTCCGCCAGAAGCCGTACACAAACCGGTGGGTCATGTAGAGCGAAAAGGAGATGTAGCCGCCGAGTACGAGTGTCGGCGTACTGAGGCCACGCGCAACTCCACGCCGAGACAGTGACAGCGCCCCAATCCACACAATGAGTGGCGGGACCAGCAGCAGATGCATACGTGGCGGCGGGTAGCCGTTGAGGCCCGGCCACTGCAGACTTGCCGTGTGCCCGAGCACGATCGCGCCCGCGACAACGAGAAGCGGCATGGCGACAGACAGCGTCGTGGCAAGGCGTTCGACTCTAGGGCGCGGCTGGTCCTCTCCTTCGCGGATACACCTCAACACAATGAGGTACGTGATCGCGCCGGCAGTGAATTCGGTGAGGATGCGAACGGTCGACGCCCAATCCAGCAGGTAGTACGGATCGTTCTGTCGAGTCGCGGCAAGAACGGTGAGCGGCAGGACTGCCACCACCCACAGACCCAGGAGCGCCTTGGTCGGAATTGCGCGGTGGAATCGCCACAGCGCCCAAATCAACAGCGGGAAGATCAAGTAGGCGAGCCACTCCATCGAGAGCGACCAGGCGACAAAGTTCCAACCGCGGCTGGGGTTGGCACCCCACTCCTGCACCAACAGCAACTGCTTGATGTAGTCGGCGGGGTTGAGCCAATCCTTGCCCCCGCCCGCGTCGCCAGCGGCGGCGTCAGTCGCGGGCTGGATGAGCGCCACCATCCACGCCATCTGCAGGGTGACGAAGTGAACTGGATAGATCCGAGCCAGCCGAAGCCACCAGAACCGGGCACTGGCCTTCAGTCGTACCTTCGGGCCCAACTTCGTGAGGTACGTGTGGGTCAGGATGAAACCGGACAGTGCAAAAAAAAGATCAACGCCGAGTCGACCGACTTTGAGGACGTCGCTCACGCCGGGCAGCAGCAGATGAACGGTGTCTAGCGGAAGTTGGAAGTGGTAGAGCATCACCCACGCGGCTGCGACAAGTCGCACCCCCGTGAGTTGGCGAATAAACGCCTCCATGCAAACCTCTTCTCGCTCATCGTGTGCGACTAATGGTCAACTTAGTTGATTCGTGGGCCGGGAAGTGGTGAGCGCTAGGTTGGGGCGATGACATCGGTCGGACCTAGTGACGCGGACCGGGACCTCATTCGCGATATCGCCTTGACAGGTGGTGATCTGGATCGTCTCGGACACCGACGAACGGACCTCGAGTGGTTAGCTGTGTCCGAGGCTGATGCGTCGACGCGACATCTGTGGTTGCACCAAAGCCGGGTGCTGGTCGTCGACGCGGAAAGCCTCGAGGTCGCACACGCAGACGGGCTTGCTCCTGCGTCGGTTTTGCTACCTGCGTCCGTCTTTCTCGGGATCGACGTGGAGGGGACGGCGTACTTCGGCCATCTCATCGACGACAGCTACGACGCCGATGACGTTGAAGAGTCGGCGGAGTCTCTCGGCGGGACGGGCGTACGCCGATGGGCGGGACTGCGCGAGATCGGTGCCGGACTTGCTGACCGCGATGCCGCGCTAGTCGCGACAACACTCGCGCTAGCGAATTGGCACGCGAGCCATCGGCATTGCCCTCGATGCGGATCCGCGACGCGAATCGTGAACGCCGGTTGGGCGCGGCAATGTCCGACAGACGAGTCGGTTCATTTCCCGCGCACGGATCCGTCGGTGATCATGCTGGTACGCGATGACGAGGACCGAGCCCTGTTGGGCCGCCGGGAAGACTGGCCGTCGGGATGGTTTTCGACGCTGGCTGGATTCGTCGAGGCCGGCGAATCGGCTGAGTCCGCCGTTGTTCGCGAAGTTGCCGAAGAGACGTCCGTACCTGTCGATCCTGAGTCACTGGTCTACCTCGGTTCGCAACCGTGGCCTTTCCCCTCGTCGCTGATGCTTGGCTATCACGCGCGGGCACTCGATACGCCGATCGAAGTCGACGGAGACGAAATCTCAGAAGCCCGTTGGTTTAGTCGCGAGGGTTTGGCGGCGGCGTGCGCCGATGGGACCGTACGACTTCCGCCGTCGGTGTCGATTTCGCGGCGACTCGTCGAACGCTGGTACGGCGGCGAACTGCCCAGCACCTGGGCTCGCCCCTAGCCCCCCTCGCCGAGTCGTCACTTTTGGACCCCTTTTGGCCCCAAATCAGGGCAAAAAGTGGCGACTCGGTGGAAGGGGTTAGGCGGTCAGACTCGCGAGACGGGACTTGACTTCGATGAGGGACGGGTTGGTCAGGGTTGATCCGTCTGCGAACACCACCGTCGGCACGGTCTGATTGCCCCCGTTGACGCTCATCACGAACGAGGCTGCCTCGGGATTCTCATCGATATCGACATTGGTGTACGGGATGCCCTCTCGGGCGATCTGTGACTTGAGTCGCCGGCAAGGACCGCACCAGGTTGTCGAGTAGATCGTCAAAGCCATCGGGCCATCCTTTGCCGCAAAGCTGCACCGACCGCGCGGTCGGCGGCCTAGGTCGATAACGCTCCAGGATCGCACGCTGTTCCCGGCTGGTCGGGGCTGGCTGGGAGGATGACGACGTGATGCCGCTGTGACACCCGATCAGATCCTCGATGCCCTCGATCCCGAGCAGCGGGAAGTGGCCCGAGCAGTCGGGGGGCCCGTCGTCGTACTCGCCGGCGCTGGCACGGGCAAGACCCGGGCCATCACCCACCGGATCGCGTACGCCGTCGCCACCAACTCCCACGATCCGAATCGAACTCTTGCGGTCACGTTCACCGCCCGGGCCGCCAGCGAAATGCGCGAGCGACTGCACACCCTCGGCGTACCGGGAGTCCAGGCGCGAACGTTTCACTCTGCGGCGTTGCGACAACTGCGCTACTTCTGGGCCAAAGGTGTCGGTGGCGATTTCCCGCAATTGATCAATTCAAAGGCCAGGTACGTCAATGAAGCGGCAACTCGGTTGCGTATTCCTGCCGGAGCAGCCGCAGTGCGTGATCTCGCGGCGGAGATTGAATGGGCGAAAGTCACCCAAGTCGCACCGGACGACTATCCGATCGCAACGGAAAAGGCCGGACGCCCGCCCTTGGGGGAGTTGCCACCCGCGGCCGTGGCCAAGGTGTACGCCGGATATGACTCGATCAAAGCCGACCGCGGTCTGATCGATTTCGAAGACGTCCTGTTGCTCACGGTGGGATTGCTCGATGCGCGCGAGGACATCGCCACTGAAGTCCGGGGTCAGTACCACCACTTCACGGTCGACGAATATCAAGACGTCAACCCGCTCCAACAGAGGCTCTTAGACCTCTGGCTTGGAGATCGCGACAGTGTCTGCGCGGTGGGCGATGCAGCCCAGACGATCTACACGTTCGCCGGCGCTGACCCGGCTCAGCTCATTGGCTTCTCAGCGCGTTGGCCTGCGGCGACGACCGTTCGGTTGGTGCGTTCATACCGCTGCAGTCCACAAATCGTTAACGTCGCAAACCGAGTGCTCCAAGCGGCCGCCGCGTCAACGCGTGCCGCCACCGTGACCTTGGCGTCGCAGAACCTCGACGGCCCCGCGCCGACTCTCGATGGGTACGCCGATGAAACCGAGGAAGCTGAAGGCGTGGCACGCAAGATTGCTACCTTGATCAAGCGTGGAATCGAACCGCGGGAGATCGCGGTGCTCTTCCGGATTAATGCTCAGTCCGAGCCGTACGAAGCGGCGTTGGCCGACGCACACATCCCTTACACCCTTCGCGGCGGTGAGCGGTTTTTTGATCGCCCCGAAGTAAGAGAAGCCATCACTCGTTTGCGCGGTGCGGCGCGCGGTGGTGTTGATGTCGGCACCGACTTGTCGCTGCAAGGAGGCGAGGGTCTGCGCGACACGGTAGTCGCGATTCTGGGCGCCATGGGGTGGGACGAAACCGCACCAGCGGGTACTGGGGCGGTCCGAGAACGTTGGGAATCGTTGTCCGCGTTGATCTCACTCGCCGAAGATGAGTCGTCGCGCAGCGCGCGGGTGATCGCCGGTGCTGAGGCGGCCGACGAAGCGTCCGTCGGGCTCGCGACCTTCGTGGCTGAACTCGATCGGCGCAGCGACAGTCAGCACGCGCCGAGTACCAACGGGGTCACACTGGCGACATTGCATTCGGCCAAGGGTCTCGAGTGGGACGCGGTTTTCATGGTCGGATTGGTGGAGGGCACCCTCCCGATCGTGCACGCGAACACCGAGGAGCGCGTTGACGAAGAACGTCGGCTCTTCTACGTCGGCGTCACCCGCGCACGTCGCCACCTCGAATTCAGTTGGGCCCGCGCGCGCAACCCCGGTCAGCGAGGGTCGCGCACGCTGTCGCGTTTCGCTCGTGAGGCTCTTCCCGAATCGTCGCAGGCGAAGGCAGTCAAGGAACCGGTCTCCCGGCGTACGTCGAAACGCAAGTCGTCGCGCTCGTGTCGTGTCTGCGGTCGAACACTCGTCGGCGGTCATGAGGTATCGCTGGGTCGATGCAGTTCCTGCCCGTCGACCTATGACGAAGTCGTCTACGACCGAATGAAAGCGTGGCGGTACGCCGAATCGCAAAACCGATCTGCCCCGGCGTACGTCATCTTCACTGATGCGACCTTGGTCGCGATCGTCGAGACGATGCCTGCGGATATGGCTGCGCTGCAGGCGATTGCGGGGATGGGTCCGGCTAAGCTCGCGCGGTACGGCGACTGCGTACTGGCTTTGCTGCGCGGAGACGAACCACCCGATCCGATCCTTCCAGAGGCCTGACCAGTTGGGCCTCCAGGAATCGGGCCTGACACCTCGCCCGGATCTTCGCCGCAGGTGCAGGCCGGCGCTCACGGCGTACCTCACGAAATGATCACGAACACCTCGATGTCGTTAATTACGTTGCCCGGCAGGTCCGCAAGGGCATACGGTCCCTGAAGCCCCGAGTCAGCCGGCTCGATTTGGTAATTCACGCGAAGGAGGTGGCCCAGTGTTGATCAACTCGAAGACCGTCGCGATCTGCGGTGCGGTCGCGCCTTCAACCCGTGCTGCCCGTACGGCCGTACTCGGCAATTCCGATTTCGCGGGGGTGGCGCACGCACGCAAGGGAGCGGCACCCATGGCGTGGCGACCGCAGGGCGCTGACCTGACATACGTCCCGGTCAATTCGCGGACGTATGGCGCAACCGACAGCAAGCCGAACAGTTTCACCCAGAAGAACGGCAAGTTCACGTCGCGCTACACGCAGTTCGTGTCATTGAAGGATCCTGACCGTTGATTGCCCCGGTGCCCAGCCACCGGAGCCACCACAGGCCGCGATCCCTCACCGGGACCGCGGCCTTTCTCGTTTTCGGCATCGAGTCGTC
>JBBRLC010000065.1:0-7149 GCA_038231595.1 Candidatus Nanopelagicales bacterium
GGTCGACTTCGTGGAACGAATTCGACCGATGGTGAAGTTCGATTCTGTCGAGGCGTTGATCGCGCAGATGACCCTCGATGTCGAAGAAACTCGCCGACATCTCCGATGACGTAAGTCCATGATCAACTCGAGTCTGTGACCGTCGTACGGCGAGTGAGGGATCCCACGACGACGGCTGCTCCGACGAGTTGCAGGACCGCACAGCCCGCAAACAGTGCCGGGGCACCGAGGCGTTCGTAGACGATCCCGCCGATCGCGACACCGATGATCGGTCCGAGGCCGTTTCGGGCGACTTGCAACAATCCCTGACCGGTCGATCGCAACGCTTCTGGCATCAACCGCTCGGTGATGACGACGATCGCGGAGTACGAGAAGGCAAACGACGCCCCACTGGTGACTTTCAGAAGCGAGATGGTGAGAGGCGACGTTGTGAATGCCCACGCGGCGAACATCAGAACGGATATAAGTACGCCGATCACATAGAGCCTCCGTTGGCCCAGGCGCACGGCGAGACGTGGACTCCAGTGGAAGAACGGCACCTCGACCAACGCCATCAACGAAGCTGAGAGTCCCAGTAGAAACGGGCCTCCTCCGCCGTCAACGATTTGCAGGGCGACGAACGTGTTTGCCGCCATGCTTGACGCACTGACGATGATCAGCCCGACGAGAAACCAGGGGAGCTCTCGAACCTCGCGAACGGCCCGCCAAGCGTTGCTTCGCGCGTCGTGCGCGACGGGCTGAGTCAGACTTCGCGTCGTTCTGCGAAAGGGGGCCAGCGTGAGCAGATATCCGACTAAGAAGAGTGCGTACACCGGGAGCGCGCTCCCATAGCCGAAGCGCTCATACACACCGCCCAAGGCAACAGCCGATAGTGCCCAGCCCAAACTGGTCCATAGCCGAATTGAGCCGTAGCGGCTCGATGCATTGGGCCCCAGGTTCGCCAGCGCCAATGAATCAGAAAGGGCTGTGCCGGGCGCCTCGACGACTACAAGAATCACCGCGAGGGTGGCAACCAGCAGGGTTGGAGACGATACCGGCGCCAACGCAATTGCAGCGGCCATCGACAACAAGGTCGTGAGCTGTAGTGCCCGGGCGATCCCGAGGCGACCATCGGCTGCATGACTCCACGCCGGCGTCACGATCAACCCGCCGAATGCGGCGACACTGAGGCTTAGTCCAATCTGAGACGCCGACATGCCGCGCTGTTCGAGAAGTGGTACGAAAAATGGCAGCACGGCGGCTGTCGAGACGCCTCCGAGAACGAAGAGCAGGCGCAGGTCGCGTACGACACGCGCCTGCTCCGGGACCTCAGGGGCGTGTAGCAACGGCTCGCAATAGTTGATCGTCGGCGGCGATCAGCAGTCGCTGACCGACTACCACCGGCGTCGCTTGCACCCACGCGGATGTCAACAACGACGCTTCAACGGAACCAGTGTCCGGATTGATGCGCACAACTTGGCCCATTGCGGTGCCGGCAAAGAACGCGCCGTCACCGTACGCCGGAGCCGAGTGGCCGAAGTCGCAGCCCAGACCGCTGGTCTCCCATAGTTGTGAACCATCGGTCGTCGAGAGCGCGCGGAAACCGGAGAAGCCGGGCGGGTCGGCGGAAGTGTCACAGTCGCCGTACTCGGTGAGTCCGACCACGACGCGATCGCCATGTACGGCGGGGGACCGCAACAATTTCGTCGGCAGTTCGGTTGACCACTTCAACGCTCCGGTGCTCAACACCAAGGCTTCGAGATGTTTAGCGAATCCGCCGACGTAGACCACACCGTGCGAAACTGCTGGAGCGGCAACGATTTGGTCACCCGTATCGTGTCGCCACACTCGGGATCCGGTCGCGGCGTCGAGCGCATACAGCGATCCATCGGTTGATCCCACGAGCACTCGGGCTCGGCCACCAATCGTCGCCGCGACTATGTCGGCGAGGACTGGACCGCGAACATCGGAAGTCCACCGTGGTGCGCCGGTCGCTCCGTCAATTGCGTGTACCCGACCGTCATCGCTGCCGAAGATGACTCGTCCCGCGCTCACAACGGGCGACGATTGCAGTGCGGAGCCAATGTTGCGCGACCACCGGACTTTGCCGTTCGCCCGGTCAAGTGCCAAGACTCGCCCATCCAACGAGGTGACATACACAGTCGACGAGGTCACCGCAGGCGTCGTCATCACACCGTTGCTGATGTGTCGCGACCACTTGACGGCACCTGACGCGACGCTGATCGCACGAACGTAACCGTCACGCGATCCTGCGTACGCAACTCCATCGCGAACCGCCAGCGCCGCGTGGTTGATGTCGCGCGTCGCGACCTGCCACTTGAGAGCCAAGTGCGGATTGCCGTCGTCCCAAGCAGCGTTGGCCGGAGGAACTTCACCAGGTGCGGCAGGTGCGTCAGCGCCTGGGATCGCTGCGCTCAAGGTCGCCCACCGTTGCTGCAGCCCGGTGACTGCGGCCTGATTGCGCAAAACGACAAACATCGCGGTCGTGCGGAGCGAAGGGATATTCACTCGTACGCCCCTTGAGGTCGCCACAAATGGCACTGACGTCACGCCAGCTGCCGAATCCACCATCACGACCTTGCCAGCTTTCAACCAAGCTGGAATGTCCAGTGAGACGACAACATTCTTGTGCGTGGTGAACGTCGCCGCGGGTGTGGGAGATGGGGGAATCGGCTTGTTCCACACCACTCGCTTGTACGTGTAGTCCAGGTTGGCGACCAACGCAGCGATCGACTGTGTGCCCACGAGGGCGCCTACCTGCACGCGGTCGGAGTTCGGCGTTGAGTCAGCCACGACACGGGTCAATTCAGCCGACTCCGTACCTTCGCCAACCAGCTCGCGAATCAAGTTCTCTTCGCGATTGACGCGCGCGGCCTCTCGCACGGTGTCTCGGTTGGTGATCGTTGTCTGTACCCTGTAGTCGAACCACAACAGGCTCTTCACGCCGCCTTGCAACATCGTGTACGCCTGCAAGCGCAGTTCGTCTGGTGTCGCCTGGCGGTTCCACGCGTTGTCGGTGGCCCACGAGAAGTCCGCCGTCATCTGGGCCCAGTCGTAGGACGGGCGCGGCTCGGCGGCGCGGCGCGTGAGTGTCGAGAAGTAACCCGCCTCTTCAAGCGGGTGCGATGAGTCTCCATCACTTTCGACCGCGTCCACGGTGTAGTGGTCGTTGCCCGCGACGTCGGCGATCATCGCGAACGACGAGAACGAACGGCCGATTGCGTTATCGACGTAGTTCATCTTCGTGTCGTTGACAGCATTGCCTTGTGCGGTGAGTCGGTCAGCGAATTTCTGCATTGTCGTGTTGTCATCAGCCTTGCTAAACGGCCAGACACCGTTCCACTCGGGCTCATCTTGCGCGAAACCGGCAACACAGGGATCTGTGCCTTGCGCTGCGGCCTTTGCGAGGTCGTCGCCCGCACCGGCGATCCAGGTCTTGATGCCGTGGGCTGCGCAGGCTTGCGCGTCGAAAGCGGCTTGTTCAGTCGGATCGTTGAAAAGCCCACGGGTGACGAGATTGAGTCCATAACTCTGTTGCTCGGCAAAGTTCGCCCCGGAGTCGCCGTAGCCTCCCGATGCGTTGAAAGACGGGGCCACCTTGAGGTGCGCGTACGCCGTACCCGGTGTAGTTCCGGACAGGAAGGCCAGCCCGACGGACACATAGCGAGCGTCGCTACCACTGCCGGGTGCCGCTGTGTCGTAGAACGCGACTTGGCCGCGCTTGAGCACATGCTGGCTCGGCGTCTCGTGCACCGGCGAGCCGTTCACGACGATGGCGGAGGGCAATACGACGCGGGAGGCGCCGTCGTTTCGTACCCAAGTCAGCATGCGCGTGCCTGCCTGATTGAGCGTGATTGACGCCAATCGAAGCGGCTCGTCGCGCAATGTCGCAGTGGTGTGAATCGTCCCCTGATCGGTATCGATGTCGATACTCACGTGGCGATCGGCGCGATAAGGGGTCATGAGTTTGAGCGAAACCGCACCCACCCCATGGCCCTTGATCGCGGTCGGAGCGGACCGCCACCACATGAGTTGAGCCGCATCCCGCAGTTGGTCGGCTGTCTTTCCATCGAGGCGTACACCAGTGACGTGCAAGTCAGCGTCAGCCTGGTTGTCCAACCCGGTCACGAGCGTGCCGCCGGTGTCGGTCGGGGCGTACGTCTCGGTCGTGCGGTCGTTGATTACGCCCGGACGCCAGTCGATGGCTTCGATGGTGGGAGCTTCGAGTGCGGCCGCGCCGGGAGAACTCGCGCCCGCTGGACTCGCGGTGGCCAACATCGCCACGCCCAGCGCGATGACACTCACACCTGAGGTCCAGCGAAGCATCCGTGGCCGGACGGTTCCGGTTGAAGCCATCAGGTTCCCCCTCGAGTTCGGGCCAACCGCTTGTGGTCAGCCATACGCCGCCCGCGCTCGCCGCGGGGACGTAAAGTAAGTATTCCTTACGAAAGTCCTCAGGACGAGGATGCCACAACGCCCCATCGAGGGGAAGTCCCCAGATTGGGCTAGATCCCGACCCAAAACTGGAGTTGATCATGGAGAAACGCACGGCATTCGGTGCAATGCCGTGCAAAGGTCCATGATCAACTCGAAGGGGACGGGGGAAGCGGAGGGAGTACGCGCTGACCCCGCCACCCCGAAGCGGAACCGAGCGGGAACTGGCGGATTCGGCCGTACGGCGGCTGCGCTGGTAACCTCCCCAATTGACGGTCATGGGGCGGGCGCCCTATGAACCGCGACTCCACGCATCTGAGCGTTCCGTGCTCAGGTCGATCGCGCCCGAAAGGGAAATATCTTTATGCCATTGAACACGGCCACCAAGCAGACCATTATCGCCGAGTACGCCACCACTGAGGGCGACACCGGCAGCCCCGAGGTTCAGGTCGCAATGCTGACCAGCCGCATCAATCAGCTCACCGAGCACCTCAAAATGCACAAGCACGACCACCACAGTCGTCGTGGCTTGCTGCTGCTCGTCGGTCAGCGTCGGCGCTTGCTCAAGTACCTCGCCAAGATCGACATCACCCGGTACCGCGCGCTCATCGAGCGCCTCGGCATCCGCCGCTAACTAACTACAAGGAAACCCAACCTCAGGGGTGACTCGCCCCGGAGTACGGCACCGGGGTCGGTCCTCGGTAGTGGAATCCGCCGCTGCACAGGTGCCACCCACGATGACATCATCGTGAGTACGCCGCACACCGCATCGCGAGTTCCTCGATCGAAGACCGGCCGGCACCCGCCGCCAGCCCCGTCGTCTCCTGCGCGTCGCTTCTGTCTACCGAGATAGAGGAGGGCACCCGTGGAGGGTCCCGACACGTACGAATCCACCGCCACGATCGACAACGGATCGTTTGGCACCCGCTCGATCCGCTTTGAGACCGGTCGATTGGCCCGTCAAGCCGCCGGATCGGCCGTCGCGTACCTGGATGACGACACCATGTTGCTGTCAGCTACCACGGCCGGCAAGCATCCCAAGGAGCAATTCGACTTCTTCCCGCTGACTGTCGACGTCGAAGAGCGCATGTACGCCGTGGGTCGCATCCCCGGCTCGTTCTTCCGCCGCGAAGGTCGGCCCAGCGAAGACGCGATTCTCACCTGTCGACTCATTGACCGACCGTTGCGCCCGTCCTTCGTCAACGGCCTACGCAATGAGATCCAGGTCGTTGTCACGGTGATGTCGCTCAACCCCAACGACCTCTATGACGTCGTGGCGATCAATGCCGCATCGATGTCGACCCAACTCGCGGGACTGCCGTTCTCCGGTCCGATCGGTGCGACTCGCGTTGCGCTAATCAAGGGCCAGTGGGTTGCCTTCCCGACCCATGAGCAACTCGAAGACGCAGTCTTCGACATGGTCGTTGCTGGTCGGGTCGTCGGTGACGACGTCGCGATCATGATGGTCGAGGCAGAAGCCACGACCGCGACCATTGATCTCGTACGTGGGGGCGCTACCGCGCCGACCGAAGAGGTCGTGTCTCAGGGCCTGGAGGAGAGCAAGAAGTTCATTCGCGTTCTCTGCGAGGCGCAGGCACAGCTCGCGAACAAGGCGGCCAAAGAGACCGCTGACTTCCCGGTATTCCTGGACTACCAGGACGACGTCTTTGCCGCGGTTGAGTCCGCTGTGACCGACGAGGTAACCGCAGCGCTGACGATCGTGAGCAAGGGCGAACGCGAAGCCGAGCTCGACCGAGTCAAGGGCATCGCTGCCGAGCGGTTGGCTGGCCAGTTCGAGGGTCGCGACAAAGAGGTTGGCGGCGCCTTGCGTTCGCTGACCAAGAAGCTCGTACGCCAGCGCGTCCTGCGCGACAAGGTCCGCATCGATGGTCGTGGACTGAGCGACATTCGCACCCTGTCGGCTGAGGTCGAGATCATTCCGCGCGCCCACGGTTCGGCCCTGTTCGAGCGCGGCGAAACTCAGATCCTCGGCGTGACCACGCTGAACATGCTTCGCATGGAGCAGCAGCTCGACACGCTTTCGCCCGAGACGCGCAAGCGCTACATGCACAACTACAACTTCCCGCCGTACTCCGTGGGAGAAACCGGTCGCGTGGGTTCGCCCAAGCGCCGCGAGATCGGTCACGGCGCACTCGCCGAGCGCGCTCTCGTGCCGGTGTTGCCGACCAAGGAAGAATTCCCTTACGCGATTCGCCAGGTCTCAGAAGCATTGGGCTCCAACGGTTCTACCTCTATGGGTTCGGTCTGTGCATCGACGATGTCACTCCTCAACGCCGGTGTGCCGCTGAAGGCTCCCGTTGCCGGTATCGCTATGGGCCTCATCTCCGATGAGGTCGATGGTGAGACCACCTATGTCTCGCTCACCGACATTCTTGGTGCCGAAGACGCCTATGGCGACATGGACTTCAAGGTGGCTGGAACCAAGGAGTTCGTGACGGCGCTGCAGTTGGACACGAAGCTCGACGGTATCCCCGCCTCGGTCCTCGCTTCGGCTTTGACCCAGGCGCGCGATGCTCGCTTGGCGAGTCTCGATGTCATGCTCGAGGCGATCGATGCGCCCGACGAGATGAGCGAGTTCGCGCCGCGAATCATCACGGTTCAAATCCCGGTCGACAAGATCGGCGAGGTCATCGGGCCCAAGGGCAAGATGATCAATCAGATCCAGGACGACACTGGCGCTGACATCACCATCCA
>JBBRLC010000066.1:0-7146 GCA_038231595.1 Candidatus Nanopelagicales bacterium
GGAGGGTCCCGACGGCGAGCGCGGGCGGCCCAACACTTCGGGGTCAACAAAACCCACCGCAGCGACCGCGTGCAATCGTGCGAGCGCTTGAAGCGGCGAGATTCGCCATACATCCACTAAGGCCGGCAATTCTCGCTGGACGCGAAGGGCGGCATCCGCAACTCGACCCATGGGCGACGCGTCCAACGCTGAACCGTCACGGAAACCCTCATACGAGATTTCGGCGCCTTCGAGTGCAGCCCCGGAATGAGCCGCAGCGAACACAACTTCGCCAACGAGTTCAGCGCCACGAGAGATCAGAGCGCGATCAAACAGGAGTTTGTCGACCTCGCCGCGTGCGGCCTCACACACCGAGCCGACTTCGGGCAAGGTGGCCAGTCTCGCCAACACGTCCGCCGTCACAGATCAGGAACCTAAGCCCCTTGATACGGCAAACGTACGGCGGTGCCAGTTGCTCAGATCGAGTTCGGCTGGTGAGGTAGCCCCGTGACCAACGACGCCCTTGAGATCCTGCTTCACGAAGATCGATCCTTCCCCCCGACGCTGGAATTCGCCGCCACCGCGAACGTCACGGCCGAGGCGTACGACGAAGCCCGCGCGAATCGCGAATCTTTTTGGGCGACCCAAGCGCGGCGACTGGACTGGTCTCACGACTGGACCTCTGTACTC
Organism: Candidatus Nanopelagicales bacterium; assembly: GCA_038231595.1. Taxonomy (GTDB): domain Bacteria; phylum Actinomycetota; class Actinomycetes; order S36-B12; family JBBRLC01; genus JBBRLC01. The sequence goes on from JBBRLC010000066.1 coordinate 670, forward strand.
GATTGGTCGAAGGCGCCTTTCGCCCGCTGGTTTGTTGACGGTCGACTAAACGTCGCAGTCAACTGCGTTGATCGACACGTCGACGCGGGCAACGGCGACCGAGTGGCCATCCATTTCGAAGGCGAGCCGGGAGACACGCGCACGATTACGTACGCCGAGTTGCAGTCCGAAGTTTGTCGAGCCGCAAACGCACTCATCGAACTGGGTGTGCGCGCTGGTGACCGCGTCGCCATCTACCTTCCGATGATCCCCGAGGCCGCGATCTCGATGCTCGCCTGCGCCCGAATCGGCGCCGCGCATTCCGTCGTCTTCGGTGGTTTTTCCGCTGAGGCACTTCGCTCCCGCATCGACGATGCACAAGCGACCTTGGTCATCACTGCCGACGGAGGAAACCGGCGCGGCTCGCCTGCCGCGTTGAAACCCGCAGTCGACGAAGCAGTCGCTTCCACACCGCAAGTCCGCAACGTCCTGGTGGTACGCCGTACCGGTCAAGAGGTTGCGTGGACCGAGGGACGCGACGTGTGGTGGCACGAAGTCATGTCGCGGCAGCCTGACACCCACACGGCAGAGTCCTTCGACAGCGAGCATCCGTTGTTCATCCTTTACACAAGCGGCACAACGGGAAAGCCCAAGGGAATCCTGCACACAAGTGGCGGATACCTCACCCAGACCGCCTACACACACCACGCAGTGTTCGACTTGAAGCCCGAGACCGACGTCTATTGGTGCACCGCCGATGTCGGTTGGGTGACCGGTCACTCGTACATCGTCTACGGACCACTCGCGAATGGCGCGACGCAAGTGATGTACGAGGGGACGCCCGATACTCCACATCGAGGGCGGTTCTGGGAACTCATCGAGAAGTACGGTGTCACGATCCTCTACACCGCACCGACCGCAATTCGAACGTTTATGAAGTGGGGCGAAGACATCCCCGCGCAGCACGACTTGTCGTCACTACGCCTGCTCGGAAGCGTAGGCGAACCCATCAATCCCGAGGCGTGGATGTGGTACCGCCGTGTCATCGGTCACGACGAATGTCCGATCGTGGACACCTGGTGGCAAACCGAGACCGGCGCGATCATGATCAGCCCACTTCCCGGCGTGACGACCACCAAACCAGGGTCCGCGATGACTCCATTACCGGGTATCGGTGCCCCGTGGTTGACGAGCGCGGCAACGAAGTCCCCCACGGCGGAGGCGGATTCCTCGTACTTACCGAACCATGGCCGGCCATGTTGCGCGGCATTTGGGGCGACGATGAGCGGTACGCCTCGACCTATTGGCACCGCTGGCCGCGTGTCTATTTTGCCGGCGATGGGGCGAAGTACGACGAGGACGGCGCGATTTGGTTGTTGGGACGCGTCGACGACGTCATGAATATCTCCGGGCATCGAATATCGACAACCGAGGTTGAGTCAGCGTTGGTCTCCCATCCCAGCGTCGCTGAGGCCGCGGTCGTCGGAGCATCGGATCCCACAACGGGTCAGGGAATCGTGGCCTTTGTGATCCTGCGCAGCGATGTTGAAAGCGACCCTGAGGTCGTCACCGCGTTGCGCAACCATGTGGCCCACGAGATCGGGTCGATCGCGAAGCCACGTCAAATTCTGATTGTGGCCGAGCTGCCCAAGACGCGCTCTGGAAAAATCATGCGTCGACTTCTGCGCGACGTGGCTGAACATCGAAGCCTGGGTGACGTCACAACGCTTGCCGACCCCACGATCATGGCTCTCATCTCCACTGGTCTTGACAGCGCCGCCGCCGACGACTCGTGACCCAGACGCACGTTGTTTTTGAGCGGCTCTCTCGTCCTGAACGACGTCACGTGATTTCGGCCCTCCGCGATGAAACGGTGGGCGGAGTTCTCCTTCTGGTTGCCGCCGCGCTGGCATTGATCGTCGCGAATTCGGCGCTGTACGACACCTATGTGCGGATCTCTAGCACCGAACTCGGACCGGATGCCTTGCATCTACATCTGCCGGTCTCCGTCTGGGCGGCCGACGGTCTGCTCGCTGTCTTCTTTTTCGTTGCCGGACTTGAACTCAAACACGAACTAGTGCTGGGAACACTGTCGAAACCGGCTAAGGCTGCGGTGCCGATCGTGGCCGCGCTCGGGGGTATGGCGGTCCCCGCGGCGTTGTACGCATTGATCAATGCCGTGAATCAGCGAGGTGCCCACGAAGGGTGGGGCATTCCGATTGCCACCGACATCGCCTTCGCATTGGCCGTTCTCGCCGTCGTCGGGAAGCGACTCCCCGTGGCACTGCGGGCGTTTCTTCTCACGCTCGCCGTTGTCGACGATCTCGGCGCCATCGCAGTCATCGCGATCTTCTACACCGATTCGCTGTCCTTTGGGTACCTCGCTGTTGGTGTTGTCGGTCTACTCGCGTACGCGATCCTCCAACGACGCCGCGTCCGTAGCCCATGGATCTATGTGTCACTCGTGGTAATTGTCTGGTGGGCGGTGCACTCCAGCGGCATTCACGCCACGGTGGCCGGCGTCGCGTTCGGATTGCTCACGCGGGCCAAACCGGACCCTGGGGAGGACCAGCCGCCGACTGATCGCCTGGATCACTACATCCGCCCGTGGTCGGCCGGTGTTTGCGTCCCGATCTTCGCGTTCTTCGCCGCGGGTGTACACATCGGCGACACGTCGTTGGTGTCGGTACTCACCACTCCGGAAGCGATTGGCATTCTCATCGGCCTCGTCATCGGAAAACCGGTTGGCGTATTCGTCGGCGCCTGGCTCACCGCTCGATTCACTCACGCGGAACTCGATCCCACCTTGCAGTGGCGAGACATCTTCACCGTTGGGGTGTTGTCGGGCATGGGTTTCACTGTCGCGTTGTTTGTCTCCGGGCTCGCCTTCGGGGACAAGCCGGATCTCCTGGCTTCGGCCAAGCTCGCCGTCCTCGCCGCGTCGGTGGTCGCCGCCGCCCTGTCCGCCATCAGCATCAGAAGCCGCAATCGCTACTACGCGGAGCTCGAAGCATCCGAACAGTTGGATTCCGACGAGCGAGACTGACTCAAGTCGTCGCGGCCGGACCGGGATAGAGGACTACCGACGTCCCCGGGATCTTGAGTGCCTGAGACGACTAGCCTGTCCACAACCCTGACGAGACGACGCTCCACACGGAGGGCACACATGAGTACGCCGAACAAAGGCGCCAACCCGAGTCGGCCGGAGAAGAGCCTCGGTGAACTTTTCGCCTCGCTCCAAACCGACGTCAAAACACTCGTCACGGACCAGATCGGCCTCGCGAAAGCGGAGTTGCGTGAATCTGCGCGCAACGCCGGAGCCGCCGCTGCACTCGTGGGTGCCGCCCTCTTCGCCGCCGTCCTCGCCGTGATCTTTTTGTTTGTCACACTCGCCTACGTGCTGGTCCAGGTCGGCCTGCCCGTCTGGGCCGGATTCGGGATCGTGACGCTGCTACTTCTTCTCGTGGCCGCGATCCTGGGCCTCATCGCGCGCTCGCGCGGCAGCAAGGTGAAGTCTCCTGAACGGACGGTGCGCACAATGTCAGCGCTCTCCACCATCCGCCCTACCCACGACTCCGAACCCGCGTCCACGACGACGGGAGACCACGTCGCCACTACCGAGCTCAGCGCGTGACAAGCGAACCGTGACACTTCCCGATCCTGCTGAGGTCGTACGCCTCGACGGACCGTGGACTCATCGCGACGTACACGCCAACGGTGCCCGCTTCCATGTAGCCGAGATGGGCGTCGGTCCGCTCGTCTTGTTCCTGCACGGCTTTCCGATGTTTTGGTGGACCTGGCGACACCAACTCGAGGCGCTAGCCGCCGCGGGGTACCGGGCGGTCGCCGTTGACCTGCGCGGGTACGCCGGAAGCGATCACACTCCCCATGGCTACGACCCCGTCACAGCGGCAGGCGACATGGCGGCGGTGATTCGATCGCTCGGGGAACCCGATGCGGTTGTCGTCGGTCACGGTTGGGGTGGGCTCATTGCCTGGTCGATGGGTGTCTTGGAACCCCACGTGGTCCGCGGCCTCGTACCGGTCTCGATGCCGCACCCGCGTCGACTCCGCAAAGCGATCATGACCAACCCACGTCAACTGCGCCGAGCGCTGTACGCGTTGAATTTCCAACCGCCGTTTGCTCCGGAACGTTCGCTGGAACGCCATGACGCCGCCCGGATCGAGAGGATTTTGCGCAAGCGATCTGCTCCTGGCGCGACCTGGCTCGATTCCGAAACCGCAGCGAACTTTCGCTCGGCGATGACCATTCCGCACTCTGCTCACTGCGCGATCGAGTATCACCGTTGGGCGATTCGATCGATTCCGCGCCCCGATGGCATTCGATTCCAACGCACCATGCGATCGGCGATTGCCGTGCCCGTCTTGCACGTCCATGGCGAAAACGATCCGTCGATTCTCGCCACGTCCAGCCGAGGATCAGGCGAATTCGTGACCGGCCCTTACACGCACCACATCGCCCCAGGAGTCGGCCACTACCCACACGAAGAGGCACCCGGGGCGTTCTCGCTGCTCCTCCTCGGGTGGCTCGATGCGATGTCGACCGCGTCCGAGGATGTCCGCTGAGTACGCCGTCACGTCCGCGCGATCGGCTGGGTCGCCCATTGCCGCACGACGCAGACCCTGCCGACGTAGCACCCGTTGTTCCTGAGCTCCCGATGATCGGGTCAGCCGAGACGATCGACTTGGCCGAGAACTATCTCCGCGACGGTTTGCCGTTTCACGCACATGAAGTCTTCGAGGCCCGCTGGCGTTGCTGCCCTGTCGCCGAACGTTCGCTGTGGCGCGCGCTGGCACAACTTGCCGCGGGGCTCACCCACCATGCGCGTGGGAACAACCTCGGCGCGGGCGCCTTGCTACGACGCGCGACTGAAGGTCTCGAGGCGTATGCCGAATCCCGGGCCGGCGACTCTCAAGACGCCGCTCCCATCACCGATGCGCGCGGAAGCGTTCTCGACTTCGACGAACTCGTCAGACGAATTCAGATCGCCCTCGACGACGACATCGACGCGCTCGCGCACGATCTCATCGCCCTGCCACGAGCCCTCGGCCGATGATTTCCATCACTCAACCAGTTCGAATGGGCTAGGCCTCCCGAATGGATTGCGCCTCGCGATTCGCTAGTCCCACGCGCCGTCGGGCAGCGTCAGCCTTCGCTCGTTATCCCACGGCTTCTCCCAACCCGCGAGCGCGATCACTCGGGCAAGCAATCCACCGGTGAATCCCCAGACAATCAAGTCTTCGACTTCAAATGCCGGTCCGACGTAACCCGACGGATGTCGCACACTGCCGCGATTGTTTGGATCAGTCAGGGCGTCAATTTCTACCCGGTGCACAGAGGCAACTTCGCGGGCGTCAACCGCCCGCACGTCCACCGGCGAATGCCACCACCCAAGAACCGGAGTGACCACGAAGCCTGAGGGAGGCAAATACAACGCGGGCAGTGATCCGAATACGTGCACACCACTTGGGTTCAGACCGGTTTCCTCCCGAGCCTCGCGTAGCGCCGCGGCAACAGGTCCGTCGTCGTCAGGGTCCACCGCGCCGCCAGGAAACGCTGGCTGGCCGGCGTGCGATCGCATGTCGTGAGCGCGTTCAATCAACAAGATGTCTGGACCGCGTGTGGTCTCGCCGAACAACATGAGTACGGCGGATTCGCGGCCGCCCTCAGCGGGTGGGAGAAACCGCGAGAGTTGTTCTGGCGCAACCTCTTGACCCACCCATCGTACAGGTTCGAGCCAGGACGGAAGTTTCCTCGGCTCGACGTCCACGATCACACCGATACACCGAGGTGCTCGCGGATCAATCCGCGCAACTGTTCCTCAGACGTGATCGGAGCCCTCCATTCGTACGCCACGGAACCGTCCGCGCGGACAAAAAGCGTCAGCGGCAATCCCACGATTCGGATGCCAGACCTCAACGCTCCGTCATCATCACGCACGGAGGGGTAGTGCGCGCCGGCGACCGCAAGAAAGTCCAAAGCCGAATCGGGATCGTCTTCGTAGTCGACTCCAAGGAAGCGGACTTTGGCTCCGGCCTTCTTGGACACACTTGCCAGTGCTGGCAACTCCTTGCGGCACGGAGTGCACCAGGAGCCCCACACGTTGACCACGGTCGGTACGCCCGTGAGTCGCGCCAGGTTCACTGCGGGGCCGCCGCCCAGACAAGCCAAGGTCAGATCGGGAAGGGCGGGCGACGCGGCCAGACGGGTGGACTCGGGACAGGGCGCCAGCTTCGCGGCTGCAACCAAATCGGCGGAGGCAACTTGCGGTGATGCCACTCCCGCAGCGTCATCAGGCGACACGCGAGCGCAACCCGCAAGCGCGACGGCGCACGATGCCGCAATCGCCGCACTCAATAACTTCTTCACGACGGTAAGTCCTCGAAGGTCTTCACCAATCGCGCGGCTTCTACCGGATCGGTGGGGCCCTCACCGTACGCGGGACACAACCGCGCAATCGGACACACCCCACAGGCC
>JBBRLC010000067.1:0-7062 GCA_038231595.1 Candidatus Nanopelagicales bacterium
CGCCGCGGTGTGGACCCGGTCGGCACCAAAGACCTCGACGGCCGTCCGCTGAAGAGCGTCGACCGTCGCGGATCGCGGGGATGAATTCACGGTGACCACGACTTCGTTGAAGATCCCTTCGAGGGCTTCGAGGACGCCCTCGACATCTTTGTCCGCCATCACCGCGACGACGCCGATGAGATAGCCAAAGGAGAAATCTTCGTCCAGCGCCGCGGCCAGCGACGCGGCCCCCGCCGGATTGTGGGCCGCATCCACGAGCACGGTCGGAGACCGTTTGACGACTTCGAGGCGACCCGGAGACACCACCGACGCGAAGGCCTCCCGCACATTTTCCGCAAGTAGCTCCATCCGGCCACCACCGAGGAAAGCTTCGACCGCTGCCAAGGCAACCACCGCGTTGTGCGCTTGATGTCGGCCCATCAGCGACAGGAAAACGTCGTCGTACGTCCCTCCCAAACCCTGCAGCGTGAGCACCTGGCCGCCGACCGCAACCTCACGATTGACGACGGCAAACTCGAGGCCTTCGCGGGCGACTTCGGCTTCGACTTCAACAGCGGCGCGCAAGAGAACCTCCGCTGCTTCGAGGGGTTGCTGCGCGACGATCACGGTTGAGCCAGCCTTGATGATGCCGGCCTTCTCGTAGGCGATCTCTTCGATCGTGTATCCGAGAAACTGTTCGTGGTCGCGCGCGATCGCCGTAATCACGGCGACTTCGCCATCGGCAACGTTGGTCGCATCCCAACGCCCACCCAAACCGACTTCGAGGACAACGACGTCAACGGGCGCATCGGCGAAGATCGAGAAAGCCAACGCGGTGATGACCTCGAAGTAGGTCAGCGTATTCCCGCCGGCGTCGCGTAGTCGCGCATCTACGAGGTCCAGGTATGGGGTCAACTCCTCATACGCCTCGACAAACGTGGCCACGGGGACTGTCTCCGCGTCGATGCGGATTCGCTCCCGCATTGAATGGAGGTGCGGACTGGTGAACACTCCAGGCCGCAACCCGAACGTGCGCAACAGCGACTCGGCGATTCTCGCGGTTGACGTTTTGCCGTTGGTCCCGGTGACGTGAATGACGGGCGCCGCATGTTGCGGATCACCGAGCAGATCGACCAGCATCCGCATCCGGCTCAGGTCCGGCTCGATCTCGGTTTCGGGCCAACGACTTTGGAGTGCTGTTTCGACGGCGGCGAGGCGTTCGGCGTACATCCGATCCTCTGCTGGCGTCACGGGCGCGGAGTCTACGTGCCCGTGAGGCACCCAGCCTGCGCCCGATGGCGCATGGCCTTCCTAGGATGAACGCCCATGAGCGCCCCGCTGCGAGATGTGCCCGACAAACCCACCCTCGAAGGTCTTGAGGATCGGTGGGCTTCAGCGTGGGAGGCGAACGGGACCTACCGCTTTGACCGCAGCAAGAATCGCGCGGAGATCTACTCCATCGATACGCCGCCACCAACGGCCAGCGGTTCACTTCACGTCGGGCACGTCTTTTCCTATACCCACACCGATTGCATTGCGCGCTACAAGCGGATGCGCGGGTTCGAGGTCTTCTATCCGATGGGGTGGGATGACAACGGACTCCCCACGGAACGACGCGTCCAGAACTACTACGGCGTGCGATGCGATCCGTCACTGCCGTACGAGCCAGACTTCGTCCCACCAGCGGAACCCAGCAAAAATCAGATTCCGATCAGTCGCAGGAATTTCGTCGAACTCTGTCTCGCGTTGACGACCGAAGACGAGAAGACCTTCGAAGCGATGTGGCGCCAACTCGGGCTCTCCGTGGATTGGTCGCAGATGTACCAGACGATTGACGACCATTCGCGCGCCACGTCGCAACGCGCATTTCTCGCCAACCTCGCGCGCGGCGAGGCCTACCAGAGTGAAGCTCCGACGCTGTGGGACGTGACTTACCGTACGGCCGTTGCCCAAGCAGAACTCGAAGATCGGGAACGACCCGGTACGTATCACCGGATCGGCTTCCCTCGCGTCGATGACCCGTCGGTTCGGCTCTACATCGAAACAACGCGACCCGAATTGCTCGCCGCGTGCGTCGCGCTCGTCGCCCACCCGGACGACGAGCGATACAAGTCAATGTTCGGCAGCAGCGTCCGTACGCCGATCTTCGACGTTGAAGTTCCGGTTCTGGCTCACACGCTGGCAGATCCCGACAAGGGTTCGGGCATCGCCATGATCTGTACGTTTGGTGACATCACCGACGTCACCTGGTGGCGCGAGTTGTCGCTTCCCACCCGGCCCATCATGGGATGGGACGGCCGGATCATCGCGAAGACGCCGGACTGGATCGAATCATCGGCAGGGCGTGAGCAATACGCCGCCATCGCCGGCACGACTGCCTTCACGTCGAAAGAGCGAATGGTTGAGGCGCTCACCAGTGCGGGCTTTGTGGACGGGGAGCCGCGGGCGATCACGCACTCGGTGAAGTTTTTCGAAAAGGGCGACAAGCCGCTTGAGATTGTGACGACGCGGCAGTGGTACTTGCGCAACGGCGGTCGTGACGCCGAGCTCCGCGATCGGCTCGTCGCGCGAGGAGCCGAAATCAGCTGGCATCCGGCGTACATGCAATCGCGCTACACCGCCTGGGTCGAGGGACTCGTTGGTGACTGGTTAGTGAGCCGCCAACGTTTCTTCGGCGTACCCATTCCGGTCTGGTACCGCCTGGATGCATCCGGGCAACCGGACTACGACGAACCCATCGCAGCCGCCACGGACGCATTGCCGGTGGATCCCTCGTCGGCTACTCCCCCGGGTTTCACCGAAGCGCAACGCGGCGTCGCGGGTGGCTTCATCGGTGATCCAGACATCATGGACACCTGGGCAACGTCGTCACTCACTCCGCAAATCGTCGGCGGTTGGCAGCACGACGAAGATCTGTGGGAACGGGTATTTCCGTTCGACCTGCGCGCGCAGGCTCACGACATCATTCGGACGTGGTTGTTCTCCACAGTCGTTCGCTCGCATCTTGAGGAAGACGCTCTGCCGTGGACGCATGCCGCGATCAGCGGCTGGATCCTTGACCCGGATCGCAAGAAGATGGGCAAGTCGAAGGGAAACGCGATGACGCCGATCGGGCTGCTAGAAGAACACGGCGCCGACGCACTGCGCTACTGGGCGGCGTCGGGTCGACCAGGGACTGATACGGCGTTCGACGTCGGCCAGATGAAAGTCGGTCGTCGACTCGCGATCAAGCTCCTCAATGCGAGCAAGTTCGTCTTGGGACTTGGCGCAAGCGAAAGGACAGCTGCAGTTTCCGAGCCGCTTGACCTCGCGATGCTTGACGCACTTGCAACCACAGTCGAAGCGGCGACTGCGGCATTTGAGGACTACAACTACTCCCGCGCGTTGGAAGTTGCAGAGGCGTTCTTCTGGTCCTTCTGCGACGACCACGTGGAGCTCGTCAAGGACCGGGCGTACGGCACGTTGGACGACCAGGGTGCGGCGTCAGCGAAGGCCGCCTTGGCCACCGCGCTGTCGGTACAACTTCGACTCTTTGCGCCGTTCCTGCCGTACGTCACCGAGGAAGTGTGGTCGTGGTGGCAAGACGGGTCTGTGCATCGATCGCAATGGCCAACTGCGCAGGCGGTCCGGACGCTAGGTGCTGGCGGCGACGTCGCGATTGCGACGAGCGCGAGCGAAGTTCTGGCGGCGATCCGTAGGGCGAAGTCCGACGCGAAACTCTCGATGAAGGAGACCGTGACGAGGGTGGAAGTCCGCGGCACGCTGGAGGCTCTGGACCGAGTACGCGAAAGCGAGCCAGACCTGCGTACGGCCGGACGCGTGGGCGAATTCTCATACCTCCCCAACGACTCCGAGCGCCTCGAAGTGACCGTTTCCCTCTAGCTCCCTCACCCGGGCTACCCAGCGTTGATCATGGAGTTCTGCACGCTATTTCACCGAATGCCGCGCAAAAGTCCATGATCAACTTGGGGTTTGGCTGGGTGGGCTGACCGCTTCGGGCCGATCTGGGCTCAAGCCAGCGTCTCTTGGGACCGATTCCTCCATGGATGAAGTACGCCGTCCGGGCGTACCTGCCAGCAGGAGGAGTCGCTGTGGTTTCGTTGCGACGGCGCTCAGATGATGCCGAGAACACCGCCGACTCGGGGTGGTCGAACACCGAGGAATCAGCAGGTTTCAACCTGCTTCCAGGTCAACCACTGCCCGCTTGGGCCTTGCCGCCAGCTCCAGAACCGGAGCCGCCACGGGCAGAACGCAATGACCCCGCGGTCGAGGTATTCCTCGTTCACGCAGGTGTTCCCGCCGAAGGATTTGCCGGTGAAGTCACCTCGGCTCCCCCGCTAAGTCCGCCGCCAACACCGTTGTTCCTTCCGCCACAGCCGCCGTCGGGTTCTGTCGCATTCCCCATGTCGGCGCCAATCGCGCCCGGCTATCACGCTGCGAGCATTCCGGCTCCACCTAGTGCCCCACCGGCATTGCCGGAAATACCGGACGATCTGTCCTCGATGCCCGGCCTCGTCCAACCAATCGGCGCACCGGCCGTCGCACCGGCCGTCGAAAACCTCGTCACGCCACAGTCCTTCACTCCACCAAGTGCGGACACCTGGACCGTGGAGCAGTACGCCGTACCGACGGCGATCCCGGGCATGACGTTCAGCGCGGTGCCCTATGCGGCAGCGCCACCCCAGGCAACAGCAACCCCGGACATGTCGCGGCACCCGCACATCGCCGGACAGTTCGAAGAGACTGGCACCGGGATGCCGGTGTACGCACCGGCGCCACTAGTCGCGCCCACACCGACCATGTCATCAGCAACGCTCTACGACGTGTTGCCCGACGGCGAAGCCGTCGAGAGTCACCGACGTCACGGAACCGGCGATGCGCCGGCGCGACTTTCGCTCTCGCGCAGGACAATCGCCATCATCGTCGCGGTTGTCGCATTGATCGCGATTCTGGCGTACGCCATCCCGAACTACGTACTGACAAGCAGCGACGACTCCGCTGGCCAAGCAGTTGTCCCGGCCGGTAGCGGCGCATTCCTACCTCCTGTTTCTGCTGCGGGTATGACGCGCCTCGACGGTGCCATCCAGGTCAAGTGGTCCGACGCGACCAGGGCGTCTCAGGCCAACCAGGGAATTGCCAACACGTTTGCCGCGACCTACGGAACGGGTGGACTTCCTAAAGCACAAATTTGGGGTGGCGTCCCTGCCACGGAACAACCCGTCTCCGAACTCACCAACGCCTTCAAGGGTTTCGAGCGCGCAACACGTACGACCGTCACCGGCATCACCACAGTTGCGCCGACCGCCCAAGGCGGAGTCATGAAGTGCGGCTCAGTGGTCATGCACGCGAAGCCGTCGACGGTCTGTTTCTGGACGGATCCGACCAGCTTCGGCGGCGTCTTCGTTATCGGCACCACTGCGAGTCAGCGCGCAACCGCGATGACACTGCGCGCGACCGTTGAAGCAACCTGATCGCCGTACCGCCCATCGCCCACAAGCGCGAAGGCCCTGTTCCCCTGGGGGGTGCAGGGCCTTCGCCCGTGTCGAGGGTTTGGTGCGTTTTCAGGCGGACTTTTCCCCGCGCTCTCGTCGAGGCTTTGGCGTCTCGCGTGGAACCAACGTCGGGTTGACATTGGAGAGCACCACTTCGGCGCTGACGAGAACGCGCGCGACGTCCTTGCGGCTCGGAACGTCGTACATCACGTTGAGGAGTACTTCCTCCATGATCGCGCGCAGACCGCGGGCACCGGTTCCGCGCAAAATCGCCTGATCAGCAACGGCCTCAAGTGAGTCCGCGCTGAATTCGAGTTCGACGCCGTCCAATTCGAAGAGCCGCTCGTACTGGCGTACGAGTGCGTTGCGCGGCTCGGTCAACACCTTGACCAGCGCTTCACGATCCAACGCGCTCACGCTGGTGAACACTGGGAGGCGTCCGATGAATTCCGGGATCATGCCGAAACGCAGCATGTCCTCAGGCATCACGCGACTGAAGATGTCGTCAGGATTTACATCATCGATCTCTTCGATCGATGCGGTGAAACCGAGCGCCTTCTTGCCCACCCGTTGCTCAATGATCTTGTCGAGTCCCGCAAAGGCGCCGCCGACGATGAAGAGGACATTCGTGGTGTCGATCTGAATGAATTCTTGATGTGGGTGCTTGCGACCACCCTGTGGTGGTACGGATGCAGTGGTGCCTTCGAGAATCTTCAATAGCGCTTGTTGCACACCTTCACCGGAGACGTCGCGGGTGATGGACGGATTTTCGCTCTTGCGCGCGACCTTGTCGATTTCGTCGATGTAGATGATCCCGGTCTCAGCTTTTTTCACGTCGTAGTCAGCGGCCTGGATCAGCTTGAGCAGTATGTTTTCGACGTCTTCGCCGACATACCCGGCCTCAGTGAGAGCGGTGGCGTCGGCGATAGCAAAGGGGACGTTCAGCATCCGCGCGAGGGTTTGCGCGAGCAACGTCTTGCCGGAACCCGTCGGGCCCAGCAGCAGGATGTTTGATTTTGCCAGCTCGACGCGGTCTTCGCGCGTTCGCTCACTGCTGCCGGCCTGCACTCGCTTGTAGTGGTTGTAGACCGCAACGCTCAATGACTTCTTGGCGGTCTCTTGGCCGATGACGTAGTTGTCGAGGAACTCATAAATCTCGCGTGGCTTGGGGAGCTCGTCCCACTGCAAATCCGAGGATTCCGAAAGTTCTTCCTCGATAATTTCGTTGCAAAGGTCGATGCATTCGTCGCAGATGTAGACACCGGGTCCAGCGATGAGCTTCTTGACCTGCTTTTGGCTCTTGCCACAGAACGAGCACTTCAGCAGATCGCTGCCGTCACCGACTCGCGCCACGGTGCTCGTCCTTTCTTCCGTTCGCCCGCGACCGTACGCCGCAAGTCGTTGCGCCGACGGTACCCCGCTAACGCCGCTAAGACGTGGGATTAACCCCCGCGCGAGTCGGCGTTACGCCGAAGGCGTACATCAGGACGGTGCCGAAGGCGTACATCAGGACGGTGCCGAAGGCGTACATCAGGACGGTGCCGAAGGCGTACATCAGGACGGTGCCGAAGGCGTACATCAGGACGGTGCC
>JBBRLC010000068.1:0-6981 GCA_038231595.1 Candidatus Nanopelagicales bacterium
CGTCCCACCCACTCCGTCCAAGACGAGAGCCAGACCCCAGCCGAAGGCCGCCCCCATAATCGACAACGTGGCGAGGAGTCTGATCGACGTCGGCTTCACGACAACTCCAAGGCAGCCGAGATTGCTCTGATACCGGTGACGTCGACGTCACCCAAAAGCCCTGCGACGCGGCCTCGACTGGGGATTTGGGCGTCCGCATCTAGGTCGTTCCAGGGGGCCAGTACGAACGCCCGCTCCGCCGCGCGAGGATGCGGCAGAGTCAACGTCGTGGAACTCGACACTTCATCACCCAGTGCAATGATGTCGACGTCGAGAGCCCGCGGACCCCAGCGTTCGCCGCGTACACGCCCACGCGAATCTTCAATCGCGTGCGCCAACTCCAAGACGTCGATGCCGTCCATCTCAGTCTCAAAGAACACGATGGCGTTGAGATACCGCCCTTGCTCGGGACCACCGATCGGATCGGTTTCGTAGACGGGTGAAGCGACCAACGACCGTACTCGTGCGTCGGCAAGTAGGGCGTCGACAGCGAACTGAAGGGACGCGAGTCGGTCGTCGAGATTGCTGCCTAGCGAAAGGACGGCGGTACGGCTTGCCGTTTCGGTCATCGCGACCGCTCGATCGTGACAACCACATCGTCGAACGTGACATCGATCGGCGCGCTGGGTTTGTGCACCACGACGCGTACGCCGTGCACACGATCAAATGCGAGACAACAATCGGCGATGCGCTGCGCGAGTGTCTCGACGAGGTCGACTGCCTCACCGCTGATGATGTTGGCAACGCTGGATGCTACATCGGCGTAGTTGACGGTGTTTGCCAGGTCATCCGACTGAGCCGCATCGCGAGTGTTGGACACGAGCGACACGTCAACCACGAAGAATTGGCCATTCTCGCGCTCTGCCGGCAGTACGCCGTGGTGGCCAAAGGCCTTGATTCCACGAACTTCGATTCGATCCTCGGTAGACCAGTCCGTCACGGTCTGCCACCGGCATTCGGATGTCCCGACCACGAGTTCGCGACGCGAACAGCGTCGAGACTTCCCCGTACGTCGTGTACGCGCACGCACCACGCACCAGCCGCAACGGCGAGCGCAGATATGGCCGTCGTCGCTTCGTCGCGGTCGGCTAACGGGCGAGGCTCGCCCTGCTCATTGGCGAGCAGTTCACCGAGGAAGCGCTTTCGAGACGCACCGATGATGATCGGGTGACCCGTCTCGATGAAGGTGTCGAGATGCCGCAACAAGGTCCAGTTATGAGTTGATGTCTTCGCAAAGCCCAGGCCCGGATCAAGGATGGTCCGATTGAGATCGATACCCGCCTTCTCGCACGCGCGTACTCGATCTTGCAATTCCTTGCTCACATCGGCAACTACATCGCCGTACGTTGCGAATCGATCCATGTCGTGTGACTGGCCACGCCAATGCATGACGATGTAGGGAACGCTGATACTGGCGATGAAGTCGAGCATGTCCGGCGCCGAAAGGCCTCCACTAACATCGTTGACCATAATCGCGCCGGCCGCCAACGCAACATCGGCAACCTCGGGGCGCATCGTGTCAATGCTGATCGCCACACCCTCATTCGCGAGTCCACGTACGACCGGTTCAATTCGAGAAATCTCCTCGCGAACGGTGATTCGCTGCGCACCGGGACGTGTTGATTCCCCGCCAACGTCCACCACGTCGGCTCCATCGCCCCACATCTGCAGGCCGTGCGCGATCGCGGTCTCGGGGTCGAGAAAACGGCCGCCGTCAGAAAACGAATCCGGGGTGACGTTCAATACGCCCATGACCAGCGTGCGCTGTGCCGCCGTACGCGCCATCGCGTCGGGGAGGCCGCTCACGGAGTTCACCACAAAGGTCAACTCAGGATGAGGGACATGGCTTCGGCCCGGGTAGCTGCGTCACGCAGTTGACCGCGCACGGCGCTGGTCACCGTCTTTGCTCCGGGCTTTCGAATCCCGCGCATCGACATACACAGGTGTTCGCACTCGACGACAACAATCGCGCCACGCGGTTCGAGGATGCGAACCATCGCGTCGGCGATCTGACTCGTCAGCCGTTCTTGGACTTGAGGACGCTTGGCAAACACATCGACGAGCCGAGCGATCTTCGACAGTCCCGTGATTCGACCCGACTCGTTGGGGATGTAACCGACATGAGCAACGCCGTGAAATGGAACCAGGTGGTGCTCGCAAGTGGAGTAGACCTCGATGTCGCGTACCAAGACGAGTTCATCGTGACCAATATCGAACGTCGTGGTGAGCACGTCTTCGGCAGCCATGCGCAGACCGGAAAAAATCTCGGCGTACGCCCGTGCAACGCGAGCGGGCGTGTCAATCAAGCCATCGCGTTCGGGGTCTTCCCCCACTGCATAAAGCAGTTCGCGTACGGCGCGCTCAATGCGCTCGCCGTCGAACTCTCCTACAACTCGCGTCGCCTCGGGAAGTGACACCGGTCCGATACTGCGTTCCGAACGGTCAGTCGACACAGATCAAACCGACGCCGGGGGTGGTGACTCCGATTCACTCACGTGGCCGTGGGCCCCATGGCCGTTGGTCGCTGCACCATTGGTGGCAGCGCCGTTGCTTGACGACCCATTGGAACCAGCGCCGTTGGCGGCCGCGAGTTCCTTCGCGGAAATCACCGGACCGCGATCACTCGGCGTACGGCGAGCCGAACCGGTCCAAGCTGGTCGGTGCGGGCGCCGCGAAAGTGGTTCGAAGATGGCTTCCACTTGAGCCTTGTCCAACGTTTCCTTCTCCAGCAGTTCAAGGACGAGAGCATCAAGCACATCGCGGTTTTCGACCAATATCTCATAAGCCTCGTGATGGGCCGCGTCGATGAATTTACGTACCTCTTCGTCGATTGCCGACGCGACATCTTCGGAGTAGTCGCGCTGGTGACCCATGTCGCGACCCAGGAAGACTTCGCCAGCCTGCTGGCCGTAACGGATCGCACCGAGTCGCTCGGTCATGCCGTACTGCGTCACCATCGCGCGCGCGACCGCGGTCGCCTTCTCAATGTCGTTGGACGCACCAGTCGTCGGGTCATGGAAGACGAGTTCCTCCGCTGCGCGCCCACCAAGCATGTACGCCAGTTGGTCCAACATTTCGTTGCGTGTCGTGGAGTACTTGTCCTGGTCGGGCAACACCATCGTGTATCCCAACGCACGGCCGCGCGGCAAGATCGTGATCTTGTGGACGGGGTCGGTATTGGGCAGCGCCGCTGCCACCAGCGCGTGGCCACCTTCGTGGTAAGCCGTGATCTTCTTTTCGTGATCACCCATCAATCGCGTCCGCTTCTGCGGACCCGCGATGACTCGATCGATGGCCTCATCGAGTGCGGAGTTGTCAATGAGTTTGGCGCCCAGGCGCGCGGTCAACAACGCCGCTTCATTCAAGACGTTCGCGAGGTCGGCGCCGGTGAATCCAGGCGTACGCCGCGCCACCGCGCGAAGGTCAACATCGTCTGCGAGCGGCTTGCCACGTGAGTGGACGTTGAGGATTGCTTCGCGCCCGTTGAGATCTGGGGAATCCACCGCAATCTGGCGATCGAAACGGCCGGGCCGCAACAGTGCGGGGTCGAGGATGTCGGGTCGGTTAGTGGCCGCGATCAGGATGACGCCGCCAGCCACGTCGAATCCGTCCATCTCGACGAGCAACTGATTGAGGGTTTGTTCGCGTTCGTCGTGGCCACCGCCAAGACCAGCGCCGCGGTGTCGACCTACGGCATCGATTTCGTCGACAAAAATGATCGCCGGCGCGTTGGCTTTGGCCTGCTCGAAGAGATCGCGTACGCGGGAGGCGCCAACGCCGACGAACATCTCGACGAAGTCCGAGCCCGAAATTGCGTAGAACGGAGCACCCGCTTCACCCGCGACGGCACGAGCGAGAAGAGTCTTTCCGGTCCCCGGGGGTCCATAGAGCAGCACACCCTTGGGGATCTTCGCTCCGACGGCTTGGAACTTGGCGGGCTCTTGGAGGAACTCCTTGATCTCTTGAAGTTCCTCAACTGCCTCATCGGCGCCAGCAACATCGGCGAACGTCGTTTTGGGCATGTCCTTAGAGACCAACTTGGCCTTGGACTTACCGAAATTCATGATGCGAGAGCCGCCGCCTTGCATCTGGTTCATAAAGAAGAAGAGCAATAAGACGACAAGGGCGACGGGGAGCAACGACACGAGCAGCGTGATGAGAAGGCTTTCGCTGGGAACCTCGGTGTTCCACCCGTCCGAAATCTGGCCGGCATTCTTCTTCGTGGTGAGCAGATCTTGGAGTTGAGCCCCGGAGCCGGTTACGTACGACGCGCGAATCTTCGACCCGTCTTTCAGAGTGGCTTCGATCCGCTGTTCACGATCGACCAGGGTGACCTTGGTGGCGTCACCACTTTCAATGGCGTTGATGACCTGCCAGGTGTCTACGGATTTAGGACCGCCGACGCTCGTGAGCAGACTGCTGCCAACCACGACCAACAAGACGGCCAGAACGATCCAAAAGACCGGGCCACGAAAAACGCGCTTGATATCCATTGGCGCGGGGCGAGAGCGCCCCGTCCCTCCTGCTCTAAGAAGTCGTGTCAGATGACGGTACACCGCAGCCAGAGAACCGCGACGCGGCGATCACTATGAGCGAACAACGCGCGGGTCTGCCCATTCGTTCCCCTTTCCCCCGTGGAAAGCGCACCTGCGAGCACTCGACGCTCTCCCAATTCCCAGATGAACTCCACCGCGGGCGGAGCAAGGGTAAAACGCGACCGGCGGCTTCGTTCAGCCCAAGAGTCCCAAAGATCCGGTCGGCAGCACCGACAATCACCCATTCGGGACGGCTCCCGGTCACCGGATCACCCCGATCGGGAGGGTCAGCCGCCGTAAACGTGCGGCGCGAGTGTCGCCACCTGGCGCAGGTTGCGGTACCGCTGGTGGTGGTCGAGGCCGTACCCGACGACGAATTCATTGGGAATGTCGAAGCCGACGTACTTGACGGCGACGTCGACTTGGATCGCATCGGGTTTGCGCAACAGCGTGAGCACCTCAAGGGATTCTGGCCCGCGAGAGCGCAGGTTGCGCAGCAGCCAGGACAGGGTCAGACCGGTATCGAGTACGTCCTCAACGACAAGAACGTCGCGCCCCACCAAATCTGAGTCGAGGTCCTTGAGGATGCGGACCACTCCCGAGGACTTAGTGCCTGAGCCGTATGACGAGACCGCCATCCAGTCCATCTCCACGATCGACGACATCGCGCGGGCTAGGTCGGCCATCACCATGACGGCGCCCTTGAGCACCCCCACGAGCAGCACGGGTCGGCCCACGTAGTCCGCGTCGATCTGCGCGGCGAGCTCCTTGATCCGATCAGCGATCTGAGTTTCGTCGAGGAGAACCTTCTGCAGGTCATCAGCCGCATCGGCTATGTCCACCGGGACTCCTTGATAGGTCGTGCGGGGGGCTCACAAATTTGAGTGGATCAGGACGACCCAGGGGGATCAGGGCGACCCAGGACGATCCTGCCACCACTGCGATGCGCCGTGATGCCCCCCGGCAGCGAAAGTGCACCTTGACCGTGCCAGCCGTCGACGAATGCGTCCATCGCCAGGACGTGCGCACGGGTAACTGATCCGGCAGGTACGCCGGCCCCCACGGCTGCCTTCAGCAGGAGTCGGGTTCGGATGGCCACCGGGACGGTGATCAAATCATCGACGGCCAATTGCGTCGAGCGGGACTTCTCCTTAGCAAACGTCTTCCATGCCTGCTCGGTCCACAGGTCCAGCGCGTCGGCGTCTGCGCGCAACGACTCGGCGGTTCGCGCAAGTCCCAGGACCACCGAATCGCCGAGTGCGTCGGACATGGCGGGAAGTACACGATGACGGACCCGTGCACGCATGAATGCGTCGTCCGTGTTGTGCGGGTCTTCCCACACGAGACCTTCGTCGACCGTTGTTCGGACAACGTCGCGGCGCAACTCAAGCAACGGACGACGGAGCAACCCTTGCTTCGCTGCCATCCCCGAAAGTGACCGCGCCCCCGAACCTCGGGTCAGTCGGATCAGAACCGTTTCGGCTTGATCATCGAGAGTGTGGGCGAGCAGAACGGCGACCGCGCCGTGGTGCGACGCGGAGTTCGCGAAAGCTTCGTGACGGGCGTTGCGCGCTGCGGCTTCGATACCGATTCCGGATAGATCGAGATCGATTTTGACCTTCACCAGGTCGACCGGATCGAGCTGCCAACCGCGGCAGTGTTGGGCTGCTTGGTCGGCAACCACGTCCGAGTTTGGTTGCAATCCGTGATCCACCACAACTGCTCCGGCGCGGATTCCGAGAGACGGTGCGACGTCAGCGGTCGCGGCGGCGAGTGCGAGGGAATCTGCACCCCCTGAACACGCGACGAGCAGCACGTCACCGGGGTCAAGGTCGGCAAGGCATTCGCGCACTGCGCGGCGTACCGCGAGAACGGCGGCGTCGGCATTCGGTGACGTCACGAACACACGCGTTCGACCCACGCTGAGGGATTGGCGATTTCGTCCCGCGCCGGCAGATGAGTCGGGTCGGCCCACACTCGGTTGAAACCGTCACGGCCCACCATGTCCTCAACCGCCCGCACGAAGCGGGCGCCATCGGCGTACTGCTTCATCTTCGCGTCCACTCCGAGTACTCGACGCGCCACCGAATCAAAACCCGTCGCACCCCCACGACGCCGCTCAAACCGTTCCCGGATTAGCGCGACGCTGGCCACCACCTCGGGCCCGACTTCATCCATGACGTGGTCGGCGTGACCTTCCAACAGCGTCATGGTCGCCGTGATGCGGTCGAAAGCCTCTCGTTGTTGGGGGCTTGCCATGGCGGTCACGAGTGTTGTTGTGTCGGCTCCGCGTACAACCGCCGCAACCGCCTCGACCAACGCACCAATTCGCTTGAGCAAATCCATCGTCCCGCCCCGCGCCATCAGAAACGTGTGAACGTCGGTACGAATCTGATCGGCCAGCCAC
>JBBRLC010000069.1:0-6980 GCA_038231595.1 Candidatus Nanopelagicales bacterium
AACGGATGCACCCGTCACAAGGAGAGGTCCACGACGATGGGGGCGTGGTCGCTCGTGCCCTTGCCCTTGCGAGCTTCGCGGTCGACGTAGGAGTCAGTGACCAGCGATGCCAGGGACGGCGACGCGTAGACCAAATCGATTCTCATGCCGTTGTTCTTGGGGAACGCGAGTTGACGATAGTCCCAGAAAGTGAAGGCCACGTCGTACTTCAGTGCCCGCGGCATTATTTCAACCATGCCCGCAGTTTCAAGTCGAAGAACTGCTGCGCGCTCCGCGGGCGTGACATGCGTTGCGCCCTCGAATTGTGCGCGGTCCCAGACATCGGCATCGGTGGGTGCGACGTTGTAGTCGCCGAGAAATCCGATCGGCGTGTCAGCGTGGGTGCTGATTTCAACTATCGCCGCCTCGGCTAGCGAGTTCAGCCATAAGAGTTTGTAGTCGTAGTGCGCATGTCCGGGCTCGCGACCATTGGGAATGTAGAGCGACCAGAGGCGTACGCCGTTGCAGGTGGCCCCGATGGCGCGTGGCTCTACCACTCCTTCAAACGCCGGCTGTCCGGGTAGGTCGCGAACGACGTCGTCGAGGCCAACCTTGGACACGATGGCCACGCCGTTCCATCGCCCGTCGCCGTGGGCCTCGCTTTCGTACCCGAACTCGCGCAGGGCATCGTACGGGAACGCGTCGGTCGTGCACTTGGTCTCCTGCAGACACAACACGTCGGGGACGGCCGTGGTGAGCCAGGCCGTGACCTTGTCAATCTTTGAAACCACGGAGTTGATGTTCCACGTTGCTATGCGCACGGCCCGATCCTGCCCGACTGGGGAACGATCCGGACATCAAAGGCCCTCAAGGGCACCTTCATCGCCGCGTTGCTGGTTGGTTTGACGTGGGTGTGGACACAGATTTCGGCGTGAGGGTCGGAGCGGGTAGCCTGGGCCGCTCACCGCGCCAGTCAAGGCCAAAAGATCCGAGATTCCTCAGATTTGCCTGGTCCAGGCGCGGTGACGACGCAACAACCCTCCTGCCGCGGAGAGACCGTGGCCGATTAGTCCAGAGGAGGTGGGTTACCCATATGCGTCATTACGAGGTCATGGTCATTCTCGACCCAGAACTTGAGGAGCGCACCGTTGCTCCGTCGCTCGACACGTTTCTCAACGTGGTCAAGAACGACGGTGGCGCGGTAGAGAAGGTCGACATTTGGGGCAAGCGTCGTCTTGCCTACGAAATCGACAAGAAGACCGAGGGCATCTACGCCGTCCTCGACCTGAACTGCACGCCCGCAGCGGTGCAGGAACTCGATCGCCAGCTCAACCTCAACGAGGCAGTGCTGCGGACCAAGGTCATCCGGCCCGACGCGTAGTCGGCCCTCACCACCTGGGAGTTCCTCATGGCAGCTGGCGACGTCACCGTCACCATCATTGGCAATCTGACCGCTGATCCTGAATTGCGTTTTACGCCGTCAGGTCATGCAGTCGCGTCGTTCACCGTCGCGTCCACGACTCGGATGCTCGACAAGAGCACTAACGAGTGGAAAGACGGCGACACCATCTTCATGCGATGCAGCGTCTGGCGTCAGTACGCGGAAAACGTTGCAGAGTCTCTCGGTCGTGGCATGCGCGTCATTGCCACCGGACGGCTCAAGCAGCGGTCGTACGAAACCAAAGAAGGCGAAAAGCGCCAGGTCGTCGAGCTAGACGTTGATGAGGTTGGTCCCGCGTTGAAGAACGCGACGGCCAAGGTCAACAAGGTCGCTCGTAGCGGCGGGAACTCCGGCGGCGGTTTCGGCGGCGGTTCGGGCGACGGCGGTTTCGGCGGCGGGAACTCCGGGGGCATCGGAACGCCGGCTGATGACCCGTGGGCCTCGCAGCCCGTTGCAGCCTCAGATGAGCCGCCGTTCTAATGAGGTAACACCTATCGGCTGAGGAAATACCGATGTAGTCACGTAAGGCCCACGTACGACTGACACATTCAGTCCCACTCCACCCCACCCCATCCCGGCCCTGAGCCGGGCTCCCGATGAATCGGAGCACCACGATGGTTAAGCCACCACCCCGCAAGATCAAGAAAAAGGTGTGCGCCTTCTGCAAAGAGAAGGTCACGCACATCGATTACAAGGACATCTCGCTGCTGCGCAAGTACATTTCGGACCGGGGCAAGATTCGCGCCCGTCGCGTCACCGGTAACTGCACCCAGCACCAGCGTGATATCGCCATGGCAGTGAAGAACGCCCGCGAGGTCGCGCTGCTGCCGTACACCTCAACCGCGCGCTGACGAAGGGACTGATTCGCGATGAAACTCATCCTCACGCAGGAAGTCTCCGGTCTCGGTGCACCGGGTGACATCGTCGAGGTCAAGGACGGCTACGGGCGCAACTACCTGGTGCCACGAGGCTTTGCGATCAACTGGACCAAAGGCGGCGAGAAGCAGATCGGCACGATCAAGCGTGCTCGCTCCGTCCGCGAGATTCGCGACCTGGGTCACGCCAAGGAAGTGAAGGCGCAACTCGAGAGCATGAAAATCACCCTGGCCACACGCGCCGGCGATACCGGACGCCTGTTTGGCTCAGTCACGGTGTCCGATGTGGTGGCCGCCGTGAAGTCTTCGGGCGGACCGGATATCGACAAGCGCAAGGTCACGATCGATCACCCGATCAAGACCGTCGGCAGCCATTCGGTATCGCTGCGCTTGCACCCCGAGGTTGACGCGTCGCTCTCCCTGGATGTCGTCTCCAGCTAGTCCACACCCGAGTTGATCATGGAGAAATGCACGGTATTTCAAGGAATACCGCGCAAAAGTCCATGATCAACTCGGGGTAGGGGCGGCCAGTTCGGGGAGGATGTACGTCACCATCACTCCGTCGACGGCGCGTTCAATCATGGCCAACACGTCGCGGAACCCGTCTGCGCCGCCGATGTAGGGGTCCGGCACGTCGAGTTGGTGATCATCATCGGAACAGTGAGATAGGGCGGGGTCATACGACCGCAAGAAATGCAGTGGCGCGATAACGCCAACCGCCGCAACTCCGGAACTGATCTCGACCCGGCGCGCCATTCGCCGTAACGACCGCATGTTGTCGTGATCCATGGCCAGGACGAGATCGCGCTCCAGGAACCATGTTGCTCGAAACCCCCGCGCGGTGTGATCGAGCGAATAACCGTGGTCCACGAGCACTGCGTGCGTGCGCGGATCGGCATCTTGGCCCTCATGCCAATCACCGGTCCCACAGGAGTCGACAGTGACTTGCTCCGATAGCCCGGCCGCATCGAGGCGGTCTCGCAACACGACTTCGGCAATGGGTGATCGGCAAATGTTGCCCATGCAGACCATAAGGACGCGCAGTGACGTGTCGGTCATGTGCCGCCTCCAAGTACTAACCAGCGATCACCGGCAATACGGCGACCAAAGGCAATCGCGCGAACAATCATGAAGACAGTCAACGCTAACCACAACGCGACGACACCACCGGATCGCGTGGCCACCCACCACGCGAGAGGCGCGAATGCCAGAAGTGCAACGGCTTGCGCAACGGCCAAGAATCGTGCGTCGCCCGCACCAATGAGGATCCCGTCCAACACGAAGACATAGCCGGCGAGCGGTTGGTTCAACGCAACAACCACGAGGGCACCTGTTGTCAGCATTCGTACCGAGGGGTCACCGCTGAAAAGGCTTGGCAGCAAGGGACTTACGAGTAAGACTAAGAGGCCGACCACTATCCCGACGCCGATCCCGTATCGCGTCGTCATCGACGTGATCCTTCGCGCCGAAGCTGCATCACCGGCGCCTAAGTACTGTCCGATCATCGCTTGTCCGGCGATTGCCAGCGCATCAATCGCCAGTGCGCAGGTCAGGAAGACCGTGTACGACACGTGGTAAGCCGCTAGTCCCTCGGCACCTTCGCGAGTCGCGACAATGAGCGCCAATACATAGACCCCACGGAGCGCAATAGTTCGGATGAAAAGGGCGACTCCCGAACGCGCAGCGCGGACAATGGCAACGACGCCGGGGCGTACTGCCACGCGATGGGCACGCGCCCGCCGAACCGTAATGAGGAAATATGCGCACGCAGCCGTTGACTCCGCGATCGCAGTAGCAAGCGCGGAGCCCGCGATTCCCGAACCAAGCACCAGCACGAACAGCGCACACAAGAGTGCGTTGATGCAGACCGCCGCGCCGGTCACGATAAATGTTGCGCGGGTGTCTTGGAACCCTCGCAAGACCCCTACCCCGGCGGTCGCTGCGAGCAACATCGGAAAGCAGAAGGCCACGATGTTGAGGTAGGTGACCGCGCCCCCAGCGACCCCGCCACGTGCACCGAGTGCCGCCACCAACTCGGGGGCCCACAGCCAAGTCGCGACTGAAATGAGGATGCCCAGTCCGAAACCGAGTGTCATACCGGCCATCCCGTCGGAGAGGGCGCCGCGCTCGTCGCCCGCTCCGAGACTGCGCGACACGGCCGCGGTGGTCCCGTATGCCAGGAAAATGCACAGGCCAATGATCGTGGCGACGACTTGGGACGCGACCCCTAACGCGGCGAGGTTGTCGGTTCCCAAGGTGCCGACGATGGCCGCGTCGACGAGCAGGAACAGCGGCGGCGCTACCAGGGCGCCGAGGGCGGGTATGGCGAGCGCAAGAATTGCGGCCCGGGTGGGGCCGCCGAGTTCGATCTCTGCACCGGTGGGATCCATCCCGGCTGGTCCGTGAGCCGGCACTGACATCTCGGCCCCCTCGGTTCGCTCCTCACCCACCCTCGGACCGTAGTGAGTCGACGCGACTTCCGCGGGGCTGCGACCGTACCGCAGGACAGCACGAAGATCGATGCGTCCACCTGCTGGACGCCGGTGGCGATTTCTTTGGTCCCCAGGCTGTGTCCAGTAAAACCGCAGGTCAGCAGCCTCTGATCACTTCTGACTAGGCGGTGTCCACAGGTTTGTCCACAACCTAATCAACCGTCTTGGGCCGGTCATCCCCAGGTGGTCCCCAGGTGGCGCACAAGCACGGTTGAGGCATTGGGTCGCGAGCCGTACGGTCGCGTGGACTCGTTCTGTCGTGGCTGTGCGCTAGACATGAGGCGAGATCACGCGTGAGCCACGGAGCGGCCGATGCGACGACGGGAGGGGAGCACGAGTGAGCGTTACTGAGCTTCCGGTCGCCTATGACGGGCACTCCACTCCGGGCTTAGACCGAACGCCGCCGCAAGACATCGCCGCCGAGCAAAGTGTCCTGGGCTCGATGCTGCTCAGCAAGGATGCGATCGCCGACGTCGTTGAAGTCGTCCGCGCCGGCGACTTCTACAAGCCCGCACATCAGACGGTCTACGACCTCATCCTCGACCTTTATGGACGTGGTGAGCCGGCCGACGCCGTGACCGTGGCAGCCGAACTCACCCGGGTTGGGGAGATCGGTCGGGTCGGCGGCGCGCCATACCTGTACACCTTGGTCGCGGGGGTGCCCACCGCGGCCAATGCCGCGTACTACGCGCGCATCGTGGCCGAACGCGCGATTTTACGACGCCTGGTCGAGGCCGGCACCAGGATCGTGCAGATGGGGTACGCCGGTGACGGCGACATCGATCAAGTCGTGGATCGGGCCCAAGCCGAGGTCTACGACGTCACCGAACGGCGTACGAGCGAGGATTACCTCCCGCTGTCAGACCTCATGCAGGGCGCGCTGGAAGAACTCGAAGCCATCGAGGGCCGCGACGGCGCAATGGCCGGTGTCCCCACCGGATTCCAAGGACTTGACCAACTCACAAATGGTTTGCACCCCGGTCAACTGATTATCCTCGCCGCTCGCCCGGCGATCGGCAAAAGCACGCTGGGTCTGGACTTTGCGCGCAGCGCGAGTATCAAGCACGGGCTCACGAGCGCGATCTTCTCACTGGAGATGAGTCGCAACGAGATCGTCACGCGTCTGCTCTCGGCCGAAGCGCAGATCCCGCTGCACAACATGCGGGCGGGCAAGATGTCTGACTCGGAGTGGAACCGCCTCGTTGCCAAGATGGGTTCGGTCAACGACGCGCCGATGTTCATCGACGATTCGCCAAACCTCACCATGATGGAGATTCGAGCGAAGTGCCGACGCCTCCGCCAACGTCATGACTTGAAGCTCGTCATCATCGACTACTTGCAGTTGATGACCAGCGGGAAGAGAGTCGAGAGTCGCCAGGTTGAGGTCAGCGAATTTTCTCGAAATTTGAAGTTGTTGGCCAAGGAGATCGGGGTTCCCGTCGTGGCCATCAGCCAACTCAACCGAGGACCCGAACAACGTACGGACAAGAAGCCGATGCTGTCGGATCTACGTGAGAGTGGCTCGATCGAGCAGGACGCTGACATGGTGATTCTGCTCAACCGGGAAGACTTTTACGAACGTGAATCTCCACGCGCGGGCGAGGCAGACTTCATCGTGGCCAAGCATCGCAATGGGCCGACCAGCACCGTGACAGTTGCCTTCCAGGGCCACTACTCGCGCTTCGTTGACATGGCGGTCAACTAACCGCAGGGCGTTAGAAGGCAATGAGTTCAAACGCTGAACTCAGCCGATCGCCGAATCGAGATCCTGTCATCTCGGCCATGCCGCGAAGGAAACCGTCGGCATCAGCCATGGGGTGGTCGCCGAGGGCCTCCAGGTACGCCGCATGTGCCTGCAGCGACTGCACTCCCAGGTGCAGCGTGTCGGTCACATCCACGGCGTGGGTGGCGTTCGGAGAACCACCAACCGCAGCCCACCGCACGCCGTTCCAGGCGCTCGGCTCCTGGTCGCCGTCAAAAACCCAACGGTTCGCCGCATCACGAATTGCATCGAGGGTCGCCCACCCGACGTTTCGGTGATCAGCCATGTTCAGATTGCCCCAGCCGAACGTGTCGTGGTGGTTGATCATTAAGACCATCTCGGGTCGGTGGCGTCGGATCGCCAAGGCAATTTCTCGCCGGAGTGGTACGCCGTACTCAATCACGCCATCGGGATGATCGAGAAACTCCACA
>JBBRLC010000070.1:0-6947 GCA_038231595.1 Candidatus Nanopelagicales bacterium
CATCGATGCCAACGGAATCGTGCACGGGCATGCGAAGGACCTCGGCACGGGCAAGGAACAGTCGATGACGATCACCGGTGGTTCGGCTCTACCCAAGGATGAGATCGACCGGATGATGAAGGACGCCGAAGCGCACGCTGAAGAAGATCGTCAGCGTCGCGAAGAAGCCGAAATTCGCAACTCTGCGGAAGCCTTGGTGTTCCAGACCGAGAAGTTCTTGCGGGATGAAGCCGACAAGATTCCCGAGGACGCCAAGTCCAACGTCGATGGTCCCCTCGCGGACTTGAAGAAGGCCCTGGAAGGCGACGACATCGATGCAGTGAAGAACCACGCCGAAGCGTTGTCGGTCGCAAGTCAGGCACTCGGAACGGCGATGTACGCCGACGCGCAAGCGCAAGCCACCTCGTCGGACACCCACACTGAAGACGACGATGTCGTAGATGCCGAAATCGTCGATGACGAAGTCGAGCAGAAGTGACGTCGTCGCACGAAGGTTCTGCCGCCGCAGATCGCGAGTCTGAGCACCGTGAAGGTGTGAAGATCACCGACAAGCGGCGCCTCGACCCGGTGACCGGTCAACTCCGCCCCCCCGCGGAGTCGGCCGGCGCCGACGAAGTGTTTGTCGATGTGACCGGCACAGACGACGCAGAACCTTTGATTGATCCTTTGGCGCAACAATTGGCCGAACGGCTCGACGACTTGCAGCGATTGCAGGCCGAGTTCACCAACTATCGCCGCCGAGTTGAACGCGACCGCGATGTCGCGCGTGACCAAGCAATCGCCTCAACGCTGGCTGAGTTGCTCCCTGTCCTTGACGACATTGGACGCGCGCGAGTGCATGGTGAACTCGAAGGCGGCTTCCGATCCGTGGGTGAAGCGCTGGAGACAGTTGTGTCGCGACTCGGCCTGAAGGCGTACGGCACCCCAGGTGACACCTTTGATCCGACGATTCACGAAGCCATTAGTCATGACACGTCGCCGGATGTGACCGAACCAACGTGCGCGGAGATCTACCAACCGGGATACCGCTACGGCGAGCGTGTGATCCGCGCGGCCGTTGTCAGCGTCGTCGATCCGCAGTGATGGAGGCAGATGAGTACCCAGGATTGGATCGAGAAGGACTTCTACGCAGAACTCGGCGTAGCGAAGGACGCTGACCAGGCGACGATCAAGAAGGCGTACCGCAAACTCGCGAAGAAGCATCACCCTGATGCGACCAAGGGCGACGCGAAAGCCGAAGACAAGTTCAAGGCCATCTCCGAGGCGTACGACGTTGTCTCCGACACCAAGAAGCGGGCCGAGTACGACGAGGCGCGCTCCCTGTTTGGGCAAGGCGCGAGGCGCTTCCCAGCGCAGGGCCAAGGGCCGCGGGGCGGAAACGGAAACTTCGGCGCGGGCGGTGGCTTCTCGGACATCTTTGGCGGCGGGGCCGGTTCGGGTGGTCTCGGGGACGTACTCGGTGGAATGTTTGGTCGAGGCAACACGACCCGTCAACCCCGTCGCGGCGCGGACATCGACAGCGAAGTCACGATCGGTTTTGCCGAGGCACTCCAAGGCGTGACGCTGCCCCTGCGATTGAGCAGCGAAGCGCCTTGCGCCTCTTGTCATGGGACCGGCGCGAAGGCTGGCACAACGCCTCGTGTCTGTCCGGTATGCCAAGGAGCGGGGGAGTTGACTCGCAACGCCGGTGGCTTCGCGTTTCCCGAACCGTGCCGCGAATGTCGCGGCCGGGGAATGGTCGTCGATGACCCATGTCCGCAATGCCACGGAAGTGGTCGCGGCCTAAGCACTCGCACCGTGTCGGCCCGGATGCCATCGGGTGTCCGCAATGGACAGCGCATCCGACTCAAAGGCAAAGGCGCGCCAGGCGAACGAGGCGGACCCTCGGGTGACCTCTACGTCACTGTTCGCGTAAGTGATCACCCCGTCTTCGGTAGAGACGGCGACAACCTGACAGTCACCTTGCCGGTGTCCTTCGACGAGGCCGTACTCGGCGCCGACGTGAAGGTTCCCGTCGTCACTGGGGGCACTGTCACGGTGAAGGTGCCAGCGGGAAGTGCGGCCGGACGTGTGTTGCGCGTCAGGGGTCGGGGATCACCGCGTCGCGACGGCACTCGTGGCGACTTGCTCGTCTCACTGGATGTGGTGGTCCCCTCGAAACTCAGCGAGGCCGCGCGCATCGCCATTGAAGCGCTACGCGGGGCGAACGCCGATGCAAATCCTCGCGCGGAACTGCTGGCTCGCGCAGCAGTATCTCCGCAGGTGGCGCAATCTGAGTCAACGCAAGGAGCGAAGTCATGAGTAACTCGGCGGACAATGCGTCCAACTTCGACGAAGAAGTTCCGGTTTATGTCATTTCAATCGCCTCGCAGCTCGCCGGCATGCACCCGCAGACCTTGCGACAGTACGACCGACTGGGTTTGGTTTCTCCGGGGCGCTCGGGTGGACGCAACAGGTTGTACTCGATGCAGGACGTCGCGCGACTACGCGAAGTAGCGCGGCTTTCTGCCGAGGGAATCAATTTGGCTGGTATTGCTCGCATTTTGATGCTCGAAGCGGAACTTGATCAGTTGCGAGCCCACGTTGCCGAAGTACACCGTCGTACTGAGGCGCTGCAGGGAATGTTGCGCAACGCGAATGAATCACGCAACGCCACCGCGCTTGTGGTGTGGAGGCCGAAGCGCTAACTGCGATCCCACAGGCGAGGGCCGCCCGACAGTGCCATTACGTTTTCGACGATAGTCAGATCGGCACCGAGCGCATCTACGGTCGCTGGATCGAGGTTCTGCGCATTGCCGCCGCCAAGGTAGAGACGATCCCAAAAAAAGACCCGTCGCAGCGTGGCGACGGTGGAAACGACCCGCGCGCTCCACGCGTCGTTGCCAAGTCGGGTGCGTTCAAGCGCGCCGAGCCACTGGTCGTACGTCGTATCGGTGTGCGCAATTGCCTGTGACAACTCGATTTTTGGCAGTAGTACGCCGTCGTTGAACATTGCGAATCCCATCCCCGTTCCCAAGGTGATCGTGACCTCGAGTCCTGTTCCAGCGATGACACCTGCTCCGGCGAGTTCAGCGTCGTTGACGACGCGCGTCGGCACGCCGAGTCGTGTTTGCAACGCTGACTGCGCATCGAAGTCTTGCCAGGCCGCAACCAAGTCGTCCCGAGGTGCAGAGAACGGGCCGGACTCGGTGACGTAGTGCGGCGTGTAGCGCACGATGCCGTTTCGGATCATGCCGGGGATGCCGATTGAGGCACGCTGTGACTCAGTTTGGAGTTCGTCTCGCAACGACGCGATTGCTTCGACAAAGTCGCTTGGCACAATCGGGTACGGCGTCGGGAGCCGCAGGTTGGGTGTGAGCAATCGACCGTCGGGCGCCACGACCGCAACCTTGATACCGCCCCCACCACAATCCACCGAATAGGTGTTGAGATCCGTGCGCGAGGTCATCCGAGGCCTCCGTAGGTCGTATTCAGGCGGGCTATCGCTTCGTCGAGCACCTCGTCGCGCTTGCAGAAAGTCCATCGCACGTAGGGATCCCCAACCACGCTGTCGCAGAAAGCATGTACCGGAATTGCTGCGACCCCGGCCTCGATAAGTGTGTGTTCGCAGAAATCCGCGCCGGTTGAGAAGCCGAGGGGACGTACATCAGTCACGACGAAGTAGGTACCCGCGGTCTTGCTTGCGCTAAGTCCGCAATTGGTGAGTCCACCGACGAGTTGGTCACGTCGTCGCTGCAGATCGGCAGCGAATCCTTCGAAGTATGAATCTGGTAACCCCAGCGCATCGGCGATGGCCCACTGAAAGGGACCACTCGAGACGTATGACAGGTGCTGACGAACCGTGCGAACTGCGGCGATCAGGTCCGGTGGGCCGCTGGCCCAGCCGACCTTCCAGCCGGTCAGTGAAAACGCTTTGCCGGCCGAGCCCACCGTGATGGTGTGTTCCCACATGTCGGGCAGAGTGGCAATCGGATGATGGATGCGATCGTCGAACGTCAGATGTTCGTACGCCTCGTCGGCGAGCACGATGAGATCGTGTTCGAGCACGAGGGCCGCAATCGCGCTGAGCTCTTCGATCGACAGCATTGAGCCGGTCGGATTGTGAGGGGAATTGATGACGACGAGGCGCGTCTTGTTGCTGATCGCGTCACGGAGCGCGTCGAGATCAAGGCGGAATTCGCTGTCGACCATGGTCATCGGAACGGCTACGCGAACCCCACGAGCGAGGTCAATGGCCGCGGCATACAAATCGAAGTACGGCTCGATCACGATGACTTCGTCGCCCCCATCGACCAGAGCGAGTACTGCCGCCACCAAGGTTTCGCTGGCTCCAGTGCCGATCACCACGCCGTCAACTGGATCGACGTCGAGGCGGTAGAAACGCTGTTGGTGCGCGGCAACTGCTTGTCGCAGTTCGGGAAGACCGTGGACGGGCGGGTATTGGTTCCCTCGCCCTGCGCGAATGGCCGCAACGGCGGCTTCGAGAATTTCCGAAGGTCCATCCGTGTCGGGAAAACCCTGGCCGAGGTTGATGGCGCCGAGTGCCGTGGCGCGAGCCGACATCGCACCGAAGATGCTTGTCCGATGTGCGCGCATACGTGGGACGAGCAGATCCATGGGAGCACCGTACGGTGAGAAGGTGGTCAACATGACTACTGCATTGATCACCGGCGCGACCTCGGGAATCGGCGAGGCCTTCGCGCGAACCCTGGCGGCCCGCGGCCACGACCTGGTGTTGGTGGCTCGAGACGTCCAACGCCTCGAAGACTTGGCTGTCGAACTTCGCGAGCGATCCCGCGTCGATTGCGAAGTGGTGACGGCCGATCTGAGTGACCGTGGCGCCCTCAAGCGGGTCGAAGATCGCCTTAGCGACCGGATGCGTCCCATCGATGTGCTCATCAACAATGCGGGCTTCGCGTTGAAGGACCGATTCGTCAACGGCGACGTCGAGGCTGAGCAGTCGATGATTGACGTGATGGTCACCGCAGTCATGCGCTTGACGCACGCAGTTGTGCCGAACATGGTCGCGCGGGGGCACGGGAGGATCATCAATGTGAGCAGTATCGGTGGATGGATGACCGGCAGCACCTATAACGCGGCCAAGGCGTGGGTCACCACTTTCAGCGAAGGCTTGGCTCCTCAAGTCGCCGAATCAGGCGTCACGGTGATGGCGCTGTGTCCCGGCTTTACGCGTACTGAATTTCAGGCCCGCGCGGATATTCGCGAAGACACCGTCCCCGAGTGGTTGTGGCTCGAGGTCGACGTTGTAGTTAACGATGCATTGGCCGATGTTGCCCGCGGCCGCATGATCAGTGTTCCGTCGAATCGATACAAGGCCCTGTCGTACCTACTTCGCTATGCGCCGCGCCCGCTAGTTCGTCGAGCGACCGGCGCGCGCTCTCGCGGACGCCGTCCGACTGACACGTAGTCCCCACGTCTGTCGTACTCACTCTGACGTGACGAGTTCAACGACCGCGGTGGAGATCGCGTTGTTCTTGACGTGTACGACATTCCAGCCGCGCAACGCGGCTTGAATGACTGCATCCTTCGGAGCATCCGGGGATGCCACGTATGTCACGGGGGCATCAGGCCAGTCGCCCCCTCCCCTACCTGCCGCGGGAAGGTCCGCGTCGACGAAGACATATCCGTGCAAGCCGCGCCGAGCAGCTCGTTGGGAAAAACCGAGGGCGGGGAGCACCACACCCGCCGCTCCGTGGGCGACAAGGAGCACCGGGGCCTTGGCTCCACCCACAGCGATCGCCACCGCGCAAGTGGCGACCCAGTGAGCCATCTGAACTGACGGGGTCTCCGCGGCTGCGCCCTCATCAAGCGGCAAGTCGGGATTGATGTGGCGTACGCCAGCGTCGTCAAGCTGGCGAGAGACTTCGGCCCACGGAGCGGGCGGGTGACCGGCAGGACTCGGACACAGCACGACTGTTTCGGGCAACAAGGCTTCAGACTCCACTGGGACAGTCACTCGATGAGTGAGGCCGACGCTATGCGACGCGATGCGACGCCGATTCGGCAGCGTTGCGACCTCTTTGCGGCGACGGACAACGTGAAGGCTGAGTTCGGCGGGACTGTGCCATCTTGGCGCAACCGAAGCCGGGATCAACGGGACCGGTTGGGACATTCTTTGATTTGGTGGGCGAGCGAGTTTGTGAGCCACTGACTAGGGTCTGCGTCATGACCTCGCCCGAAGCCCCCGACGAGAGTGCCACCAGCGAAGATCGAGAAGCGCTGCGCCGGGAGATCATCGCCAAAGCCGTGGTCCATGGACGTGTGGTCTTGTCGTCCGGCAGGGAAGCCGACTATTACGTTGACCTGCGCCGAGTAACGCTCGACTCAACTGCCGCCCCGCTTGTGGGGCGGGTGATGTTGGATGCAACGTCGGGTTTGGACTACGACGCCGTTGGGGGACTCACGCTCGGTGCCGATCCGGTGGCGACGGCGATGTTGCATGCCGCGGCGGCCACGGGTCGCAAGTTGGATGCGTTCGTCGTACGCAAGGCCGAGAAGGCGCACGGTCTACAACGCCGCATCGAAGGCCCGGACGTCGCGGGTCGTCGCGTCCTCGCGGTTGAAGACACCTCGACCACTGGCGGTTCGGTGCTCACCGCGGTTGCGGCGCTGCGAGAAGCGGGCGCCGAAGTCGTGGGAGTCGCCGTCATCGTTGAACGAGGTGCCACCCCGGCGATTGCGGCGGCTGACTTGCCGTACGTCGCGGCGTACACGCTCGCTGACCTGGAACTAGAGGCGTAACGGTGACTACCGACGGCGTACGCGGGTACGACGTTTCGCAGGTATCCGCAGACCCCACCATCATCCTTGTCACGCCGTTTGAAAATCGGCCGCCGGTTTCGGTCTCGCTCTTAAACCCCGCACCATTTGGTTGGTGGCCTGCGCTGATCTTGGCGTTTGTCGGCATGGTCGACCGCCTTGACGCA
>JBBRLC010000071.1:0-6916 GCA_038231595.1 Candidatus Nanopelagicales bacterium
ATCCTGCGCGCCCATGTGCGCCGCACTCCCGAGGACTCGCGCCTCTCCAGCAATGCACCCAGCGACTACGGCAGTCACTGCGGCGGTGGACGTGTCAATTGCGAGTACGAGCACGCCCGAAGGCTACGTGGACCTAGTCGAAGAGGTGATCGAGGTCGCCATCTTGCCATCGCGCGCCAACGGGAACGAGGCGAATGAGGCGTACGCCGTCGTCAGCTTCGTCGCGAGATAGTTCGATCACGAGTCTGTCTTCAGCCAAGGTGTCGACTTTGCCGTCGCCCCACTCGACAACGGTGACGGCGTCGGGCAGAGAGGCGTCGAGGTCGAGGTCGTCGACTTCCTCGAATCGTTCGAGGCGGTATGCGTCGACATGCACGAGCGGGGGACCTTCGTGGTTGCTGGGGTGCACTCGCGCGATGACGAAGGTCGGACTCGTTACTGCACCCCGCACATCTAGGCCCTCACCAAGCCCGCGGGTCAGGGTGGTTTTGCCCGACCCGAGTGGTCCCTTCAGGACGAGCAGATCGCCGGGTCTTACGAACGCGGCGAGTCGCCGCCCCATCTCCAACATCTCGTCGGCAGATTCGATGACGTGAACGGTCATGCGAGTCCCCAGTCAATCGGGTCCGCCCCTTGTTCGGCGAGCAGTGCGTTGACGCGGCTGAAGGGTCGCGAGCCGAAGAAGCCGCGGTCGGCAGACATCGGACTGGGATGCGCACTCGCGATGCTGGGAATATGACCAAGCAATGGGGTCAGCGTTTGGGCGTCATGGCCCCACAAGATCGCCACCATCGGAGTGCCCCGCGCGACGAGAGCACCGATGGCTTGCTCCGTGACCTCCTCCCAACCCTTGCCCCGATGTGACGCTGGCCGGCCCGGTGCGACAGTCAGCACTCGGTTGAGAAGCATCACTCCGTTATTGGTCCAAGCGGTCAGGTCGCCGTTGCTCGGCGGTGGGTGGCCGAGGTCATCGGCGTACTCGCGGAAGATGTTGACAAGACTTCGCGGCACTGGCCGTGTGTCAGGCGACACCGAAAACGACAGACCGACGGGGTGGCCGGGGGTGGGGTACGGATCTTGGCCGACGACCAGCGCGCGTACCTCGTCCATCGGCGTACCGAATGCACGCAACACCTGGTCACCGTGCGGAAGGTAGCCGCGGCCCGCTGCCATCTCTTCGCGCAAGAAAGCGCCGATCTCGGCAATCCGCTCGGCAACCGGCTGCAGCGCCGATACCCAGCTGGGGTGGACTAACTCCACGATCGGCCTAGCCGTCACGTCTGCACGCCTCGCTTTATTGACCGTACGGAAGAAAATCGCCGCGACACGCCGTGCATTCGGACTGGATGATCAACATTGTTGATCATCCAGTGGAAGCGTCGGGGGTTGGCGGGGACGTCGGGGGTTGGCGGGGACGTCGGGGTCGGCGGGGTTGGCGGGGATGCGACGGCGGCGTTGCGACGGCGGCGTTGCGACGTACGCGCGACACCAACTCGCGCAAGTGGTGGTTCACTTCGGGATAGCGCTCCAGCAGCAACATGTGACCGGTGTCTGACAGTACGACGTACTCCGCACCCGGCACTCGTTGCACGATCTCCTCGCAATGCGCTTCCGGCGTGAGCATGTCG
Organism: Candidatus Nanopelagicales bacterium; assembly: GCA_038231595.1. GTDB lineage: Bacteria > Actinomycetota > Actinomycetes > S36-B12 > JBBRLC01 > JBBRLC01. The sequence goes on from JBBRLC010000071.1 coordinate 1,629, forward strand.
GCGTCCCCAACCATCACCAACGTCTCCACCCGGGTCAGCGCAACCAACGCGTCACGTTTGTCGTGCGCAGTGAACGCCGGCATGAATTCGGCGACCACATCGATCGGCGTGGCATTGAGCATTTCCGCGACGAAAGCGGTCAACGACGGCGACACCTTCGAGCCAAACGAATAACGGTTCGTCAGTAACAGGGCCAAATCGCCACTTGCGCGGCGGCCGCGCTCAATGAACTCCTTGTTGCGAGCCAACGACGCGGCAAAGCCGGGGGCCGTTCGCGTTACCAACTTCGTGGCCGCATCGGGTAAACCGAGTGGTACGCCGACCAGCCCCGACGCGCTCGTCGCCATCAAGGCAACACCTTCAACCCGCACGCCGAACTCCTCGGGATGCTCATTGGCGTAGGCCATGACGGTCATCCCCCCCATCGAGTGACCGACGAGGATGACCGGCCCAACCGGAGCGATGGCGTCGATAACGGCGGCAAGGTCGCGACCGAGTTGGTCAATGTTCGCGGTATCCGCGTGGCCGCGTTGCGAGCGCCCATGACTGCGCTGATCCCAGAACACCAGTCGCCCCAGGGCACGCAGGTCACGGCGTTGGTAGTGAAACGAGTCCTGATTCAGGGCGTACCCGTGACAAAAGATGATCGTCAGGTTGTCGCGGAGTAGGGCAGGTTCGTCTACTTCAACATGCAGGTGAGTTCCATCATCGGCGACAACGTCAACAAAACGCCCACGCAGCGACCCAAACGGTTCGTCCGCGTCGGGGTCGCGACGGAACCGCTTGCCCACGACGGTTTTCTCGGCCACCAAACCCACGACCGCACCCGCGACCACGACTCCAGCAACGCCCGCAACCCGTGCGACTCCGGTCCAGTTCGCCATCAGCGACCTCCGACGTAGACGCGGGGCACGCGAGGCCCGATTCGGGTGACAATCTCGTAGCCGATCGTGTCGCAGACTCGCGCCCAATCTTCGGCCGTCGGCTCCCCATGGGCTCCGCTACCAAACAACACAACGTCATCGCCGACCTGCGCATCATCGTCGCCGAGTTCAATCACAAACTGGTCCATGCATACCCGGCCCGCGATGATGCGACGGCGACCTGCGGCAAACACAGGTCCCACGTTTGTCGCACGCCGCGGAATCCCATCGGCGTACCCCAGCGGGACGAGCCCGAGGGTCGTTTCGCGTTCGGTGACGTACTCATGCCCGTAGGACACACCATGTCCAGCTGGCACACGCTTCACCGAGGTAAACTGCCCACGCAGGGTCATGATCGGCGACAACCCGAGTTGCTCAGCACGACCCGTCGCCAAGCCCGGCGAGAGGCCGTAAACCCCGATGCCGGGACGCACCAAGTCGTAGTGGACTTGCGGGGAGTTCAATGTTGCGGCGGTGTTAGCAAGGTGGCGGTACGCCGGCACAACGCCACGCGATTCGGCGTACGCCACCGCGTCGATGAACACATCGCCCTGATGCCTGACCATTGGGTGGTTGGGTTCATCGGCGTACGCCAGGTGGGACCAGATACCCACGATGTCGATCAGTCCCTCGGCGCGCAGGGCAAGAGCCGCGTCCACGAGCGTCGGCCAGTCGGCAATGCTCGAACCCGAGCGACCCAAACCGGTGTCAACTTTGAGGTGTACGCGGGCGACTCGATTGTGCTCCCGAGCGCCCGCTGCGATCGCCTTAAGCGCCCATGTCGCGCTGGCTGATAGGTCAATGTCAGCCGCGATGCATTGCGCCCACTGATCATCCGGCGTCCCGAGCCACGCCAGAACCCGCGCATCAATCCCAGCCGCCCGAAGTTGCAACGCTTCGTCGAACAACGCCACGCCTAACCACGTCGCACCACCCGCGAGGGAAGCACGAGCACACTCAACAAGTCCATGTCCATAACCATCGGCTTTGACAACGGCCATCATTTCCGCGGTCGGCGACGCGGCACGCAGCCGAGCGACGTTGGATTCCAACGCCGCGAGATCGATCGTGGCTTCAGCCCTGCTCACCGGCTCATTCTGCCCGACGCTCGCAGGTCGGACATGGCAGCGCCGATCGCGTCGGGCAACTCGTCGGCGGTGAAGGTGTGCCCGTTCGCCGCCAAACGGCTCCCGGACAACCCGTGCAGGTAGGCGGCGGCGGCGGCCACGATCAACGGATCAACGTCTCGAGCCGATGCCAGCAACCCGCCAATCAGCCCCGAGAGCACATCACCGGAACCGGCAGTGGCCAATTCGGGAGCCGCAACTGTGTTGACGTACGTCGCGCCGCCGGGTTCCGCGATCAGAGTGGTCGAGCCTTTGAGCAACATGATGACGTCGAGGTCCCGCGCAGCTCGCTGAACTGCCTCAATCCTGTTGCTACTTACCGGCCCGCACAACCGCACGAACTCGCCGTCGTGTGGTGTGAGCACAGTGACCAGGCCGCGTTCATTGCGCGCCGCGAGCGCCTCACGCAGTTCGGGATCGTCGAGATGGAAGAGGGCGTCTGCATCGAGTACGACCGGGACACCGACGTCGAGGATCCGGCGTACAAGCGTGCGTTCCTTGTCCCCGCGACCGAGACCTGGTCCACATACCCACGCGTTGACTCGTGGGTCGTCACACGGATCGGTGGAGTCGAGCACGATGTCTGGGAACCGCGTGACGACAGCGGTCGCTACCGCGGTGTTGTGATCAAGTACGCGGACCATGCCGACTCCGGCGATGCGAGCACCCGCCGTACACAGCATCGCCGCGCCTGGCATCTGTGCCGATCCGGCGACGATGCCCACCACTCCGCGTGAGTACTTGTGGTCCCCAGGGACGGCGACGGGCATCACGTCGGAGACGTCGCGCGCATCAAGGACCTGCAGCATCGGTGCCCTATTTCCCAGGGCTGGCACAAGACCAATGTCGACGACGGTGAGTACGCCCACGTGCTCGTGACCCGGCGCGACCAACAACCCGGGTTTCAACGCACCAAATGTCACGGTCACATCCGCGCTGACACACACGCCTGGCACGTGTCCGGTATTCGCGTCGATTCCGCTGGGGAGATCTACGGCGACAACTAAGGCATCACAGTTGGCCATCTCTCGCGCCACTTCTGCGGCCGGTTCGCGCAGCGATCCTGAGCCACCAATGCCCACGATCCCGTCAACGATAAGGTCGACATCGGCCAACAAGCGTGCAACGTCATCGACCGTTTTGAGATCTCGGACGGATCCTCCCGCTCGCCGCAACGCGACGAGGCCGCCCTCGTGGGCGCGGTCAGCGATAAGCAGCGCGTCAACTCGTGCACCTCGCTCCGCGAGTCGCGCCCCGGTAAAAAGTGCGTCCCCGCCGTTGTCGCCACTACCGACGACGAGAACCACGCCAGCGCCGTACACGCTGCCTACGGAACTTTGGAGCAACGCAGCGCACACACTCGCAAGTCCACTGGCTGCGCGTTGCATCAATGTGCCTGGCGCCAACGTCGCCATCAGTTCAGCTTCGGCAGTTCTGATGCTCTCGACATCCCAAGCGGCTCTCATGACTGAATCAATCTCATGATCGGCGACCTTCAGCGATCACGTAAGCCATGGACAGGCCGCCGTCGTGTGACAACGATAGATGCCAAGTCTCAACGCCTCGCGCGATAGCCGCAGCCGCGACAGTTCCAGACATCACCAACGACGGGCGTCCGGCTGCACTGCTGACGACTTCGCAGTCGTGCCAGTGCAAACCCAACGGTCCCCCCATCGCCTTGATCACGGCCTCCTTCGCGGCGAATCTGCCAGCCAACGACGCGGCAGTGCGAATCCCCCCGTCGCGAGTGGTTCGCTCAGCGGCCGTAAACAAACGATCGGCGACAGCGGGTCGGCGGCGCAGCACTCGCGCAAATCGGTCGATGTCAACGATGTCGACGCCGATGCCCACAATCACCCCTATCTCCCTTCACCGGTGAACCGGTTGATTACAACTGCACTCCTTCGCCGGTGAAGGAGGGGATGGCCTACTCGACGGTAACGGACTTGGCCAAGTTGCGGGGCTGGTCCACGTCGTGGCCTTTCGCCGTCGCCATGGCGCACGCGAAAATCTGCAATGGGACAGTCGCGACGAGCGGCTGCAACAAGGTCGGGCAGGCCGGAATCCGCACGAGGTGATCGGCGTAGGGCACGACGGCTTCGTCGCCCTCCTCGGCTATGACGATGGTGAGCGCGCCGCGGGCGCGTACCTCTTGGATGTTCGACACCAACTTTTCGTGCAGGATGCTCCGGCCGCGCGGCGGTGGGACCACGATGATGACCGGAAGTCCTTCTTCCAGTAGGGCGATCGGGCCATGCTTCAACTCACCCGCTGCGAAGCCTTCGGCGTGCATGTACGCGAGTTCCTTCAGTTTCAGCGCGCCTTCCAGTGCGACCGGGAAGCCGACGTGACGACCGATGAAGAGCACCGACTTTGCGTCCTTGAGTTCAGCGGCCAGTGCCCTCATGCCTTCGCCGGTATCAAGGACGAGGTCGATCTTTTGCGGCATGTCCTGCAGTTCCCGGACAACGGCTTCGATCTCATCGCCGAACTTGTTACCTCGAACCTGAGCGACGTAGAGCGCAACCAAGAAGCACGCAACGATCTGCGTCAAGAACGCTTTCGTGGATGCGACAGCGATTTCGGGACCCGCATGCGTGTAGACGACCGCGTCCGATTCGCGTGGGATCGTCGAACCTTGGGAGTTGCAGATGGCAAGAACGCGCGCACCTTGTTCGCGTGCGTAACGCATCGCCATGAGGGTGTCCATCGTCTCGCCACTTTGAGAAATCGCGATCACCAACGTACGGCGGTTGACAACCGGATCGCGGTAGCGGAATTCGCTGGCCAACTCGACTTCACATGGCAAGCGAGTCCAGTGTTCGAGGGCGTACTTCGCGACCAAACCCGCGTGGTACGCCGTCCCGCAGGCGATGATGACGACCTTGTCGACTTCGCGCAGTTCTGTTTCGGCCAAGCGCATCTCATCGATTCGTAGGCGACCGTCAGCCCCGACTCGGCCCAAAAGGGTGTCGGCAACCGCCTTCGGCTGTTCGGCGATCTCCTTTTCCATGAACGTGTCGTAGCCACCCTTTTCAGCAGCTGACGCATCCCATGTCACTTCAAACTCGATGACCGAAGCAGGAGCGCCATCAAAGTCGGTGACAACAACCGTGTCGCGCGTGAGTTCGACGACTTGATCCTGACCCAACTCGATCGCAGACCGAGTGTGCGCGATGAAAGCCGCAACGTCGGACGCCATGAAGTTCTCACCCTGGCCGCGACCCACCACCAAAGG
>JBBRLC010000072.1:0-6817 GCA_038231595.1 Candidatus Nanopelagicales bacterium
CCTGGTCAACGCTAGCCTCGAGCCCGACCGAGGTGGCGAGCGGATTGAACGAGCCGCCCAGCGTCAACGTCGCTGACGTCATCACGACCGGAGTTTGATCGAAGAGCTCCGATCGCAGAATGTGCGCCACCGACAACGGCGCAACGCGCAACACCGGCGCGCGACGATCACCCGGGTCGAGCCACGCGACGTCGGTGTCATCGAGGGACAGCATCGTCCCGGCGACGTCGTGAATTTCTTCGATCGCCGCGCGTGCTTGGGATCGGGCTGCGACGTCGTCGGGTTCGTCGGCTTTGCCGGCCCGACCCGCCGCGACCATGTCGGCGAGGGCAGCGTGAGTGGCGTCGCGTACACCAGTGAGCGCGAGCAACAACGAACCGTCGACACGCTCAATGCGTTGGGGCCCAACGAGTTCCGAGGCCGTGAGATCCAACTCGGTGCCGAGCAGCGCGGCCGCATCCTCGAGGCGGTCATGGGTGACGGCGTCGATGTGACGGCGTACTCGCGACGCGGCTCGCTCCAACGCGCGCGCGCCGAGCTCGACGGTGACCGCGGAGGTCGCGCGGTCAACGAGCTCGTGGGCTTCGTCAATGACAACGGCCGCGTGGTCAGGCAGGACGGGGATGTTTTCCAGTACGCCGATGGCGAGCATCGCGTGATTGGTGACCACGATGTCGGATTCGTTGGCGCGTGCGCGAGCGAGTTCGGTGAAGCACTCCTGGCCGTAAGAACACTTCGACGCCCCGACGCACTCGCGGCTGGTGACCGCGACCGAACGCCACACGCGCGGATCGAGCACGCCTTCGTAGTCGTCGCGATCTCCGGTCTCGGTGGTGTCGGCCCAGGCGCGCAGCCGCTGCGATTGTTTGCCGAGTGCGGAGCGCGGACTGTCGAACAGTGCGGCTTCGCTGTCGTCATCGTCGGCGGGGCCGCGATTGAGGCGATCGAGGCAGACGTAGTTGTGGCGGCCTTTGAGTACGGCGTACGTCGGGCGGTGGCCCAATGCCGATTCGAGTGCATCGGCCACGCGCGGCAGGTCGCGTTCGATCAACTGGTGCTGCAACGCGAGGGTGGCGGTGGCGACCACGACGCGGCCGTTGCTTTGTGGATTCGCGTCGGCCGCCAGGATCGACGGTACGAGGTACGCCAGCGACTTGCCCGTGCCGGTGCCGGCCTGAACGAGCAAATGCTTCGGCGGCGCAAAGCCGTCGTCATCAAAGCCGTCGTCGTCGCTACCGGGTCGGCTCGCACGTCGTCGTCGCTGGGACACCACGTCGTAGACCGCGCGCGCCATCGCAATCTGCCCGTCACGATGCTCACCCCCAAGCGCATCAACCGCGAGTGCCAACGCGTCATCGACGCCAAGCCGCCCGACCTTCCCTGACCCCTCCCGATCGACCGGCTGCGAGACCTGACGCGGCGCAGGATCGACAGAAGCGGAGGTCACCGAGGCATCGTGCCACTGTGGGCGTACACACCCCCGCTCCCCTCCACACCCCTCGTCCACACCCCCCGCCCCTTCCGCACGAATGTCTCACCCGTCCCAATCGACCGGACAATCTGCACATTCATCCAAGCGGCCTCGCTGGCGCATAGGGTCAGCAGATGTCTTTCAATGTTTCCGCAGACGCGTACGCCAACTTCATGGGCAGATACTCAAGCCCACTTGCGACAAAGTTTGCCGACCTCGTGGGGGTCGAGCCGGGCCAGCGCGTACTCGATGTTGGTTGCGGGCCGGGTGCGCTGACCGAAGAGCTCGTACGCCGCGTCGGCGCCGATGACGTCACGGCAATCGATCCATCCGAGTCGTTCGTCGAAGCTGTCGCGCAGGAATTCCCTGACGTGATGGTGAGTCTCGGTGGGGCTGAGCAACTGCCGTACCCCGATGCCAGTTTCGACGTGGTGCTCTCGCAGTTGGTGGTCCACTTCATGACCGACCCCGTCGCCGGGCTCACCGAAATGGCGCGCGTGACCAGCCCCGGCGGGACGGTCGGCGCGAACGTCTGGGACCACTCCGGGATGCTCGGCCCCCTGTCGATGTTTTCGCGCGCCGTTCGCGAGACCGACCCCAATGCGGCCGATGAGGCGAATCTTGCCGGCGCCAAGGAGGGGCAACTTGTCGCGTTTTTCGAAGCGGCGGGGATGACTAATCCGTCGGCGTCGGTGCTGTCGGTGTCTGTCGTGCATCCGAGTTTCGAGCAGTGGTGGCACCCGTTCACCCTCGGCGTTGGCCCATCGGGCGCGTACGTCGCAGGCCTGGATCCGGCGGCCGGCGAGCGGTTGCGGGCCCACTGCGAGACGTTGCTCCCGAGCGGGCCTTTTACCGTCGACGCGGCCGCGTGGACGGTGTTGTGGCGCAAACCGAGTTAGCGAGTGAGCGCTCGGGCGCTCGGGCGCTCGACGGTCTCCTGAGGGCCTAAAGGGCACCTTCAGCTGGAGAGACGCTGGGGTCGGGGCCGGTGCCGTAGGACAGGGTTGCCGCGAGCGTGGTGAGGGTGGCCGCGATGGGGGCGACGAACAGAGCGCCGAAGGCGCGCAGTTTGAGTGAGCCGTACGTCCTCGTCCCATCGGCAATCGGACCTTCGAAGCCCACCAGGTCCGACCGTCCTAGTGACACACCAATGCGCCACGCGATCACAGCCGCGATTCCTGCTGCGAGTGCCGCGCCGATCACGGTCGCCGGGCCCAAACGTCGCCAGCGCAAGTACGCCACCAGACCGATGACCACGCCGACCACCAACATGATGATCATGAACCAACCGTCTTGACCGATGATCATGCGATCTTCGCCGTCGAGGAAGAAGACCGAGTCACCGCGAACTTCCAACAGCGGTCGCGGCGCGATTCGCAACCAGACGAAACCAGAAATGACGCCGAGGACCGCGCCGATCACGGCCAGTTTCACCACGACCAGAAGCGAATCCCGAAATCGGCGCCGTCGCACCTCAGGCGGAACCAGCACCAAATCCGCAGCGCTAGGTCCTGCCCAGGGATTGCCTTCAGGTGCGCGAACAACGTCGGATGACTCAGGTGCGCGAACAACGTCGGATGACTCAGGTGCGGGACTAACCTCGGATGACTCGGGCATGGGTCTCACAAGCCCGACGCGGAGCGGGACGTGGGCGCGAGACAAGTCGGTCCGAGCAGCGCTTTGAGATCACCAAACAGCGCCGAGGTCGGCGCGACCCGGAACGCGTCATCGAGACGTACGACCGTCACCTTCGGACCCTGCGACAACCGCAAGTGCACCTCGGTCCCGCCTGGGTGAGTCGCCAACACTTCCTTGAGCCGCTCGACCACCGGCGGCACGCAACGCGCCATCGGCAACGTCAACACCACCGGCCCGCTCGGAGCCTGGGCCAAATCCGGAACCGTGACATCGAGGGCAACGAACTTCACGTCGTCGTCGTCGGACTTGTCCAACCGGCCGCGCACCAGCAGCACCGCATCGTCGATGATCTTCGGACCCAACGTCGTGTACGTCTGTGGGAACACCATCACATCGATGGCACCCTCAAGATCCTCCAGCGTCGCGATCGCCCACTGGCGACCTTGCTTGGTCGTCTTGCGTTGTACGCCGGTGATCAACCCACCGACGGTTACCACAACGCCGTCATTGCGATCGTCGGACAGCAACGACGCAATCGAGCAGTCCACCGCCGACGCCAACACGTGCTCGACGCCGTACAGCGGATGATCCGAGACATAGAGCCCGAGCATTTCGCGCTCGAATTCCAGCAGCGTCTTCTTGTCCCATTCGTCCGGCGGGATCTCAAAGACCAAGCCGTACGGCCGATCATCCGGTGCCGATTCCTCATCAATGCCGAACAGGTCGAACTGCCCAATCGCCTCTGCCCGTTTGGTTTCCAGCACCGAATCGATCGCCTCGATGTGGATCGCGAGCAGTCCGCGACGTACCTGACCCAGCGAATCAAACGCGCCGGCCTTGATCAGCGATTCAATCGTGCGTTTGTTGCACACGTTTTGATCGGCCTTGGCCAAGAAGTCCGCGAAGTCGCGATACAACCCTTTCGCGCGACGTGCCGTGACGATGGAGTCGACCACGTTGGTGCCGACGTTGCGGATCGCGGTCAGACCGAAGCGAATGTCGGTGCCGCGCGGCGTGAAGTTCGCGTCGGAGTCGTTGACGTCCGGGGGCAACACCTTGATGCCCATCCGGCGACACTCATTGAGGTAGACCGCCATCTTGTCTTTGTCGTCGCGCACACTAGTGAGCAGCGCGGCCATGTATTCCGCCGGATAATTCGCCTTGAGGTACGCCGTCCAGTACGACACCAGGCCATAGCCCGCGGTGTGGGACTTGTTGAACGCGTAGTCCGCGAACGGGACCAGGATCTCCCACAGCTTGTTGATCGCCACATCGGAGAAACCCTTGTCCTTCATGCCTTGAGAGAACGGCACGAACTCCTTGTCGAGGATCTCCTTCTTCTTCTTGCCCATCGCGCGACGCAACAGGTCCGCGCCCCCGAGCGAATAACCCGCGACGCGTTGGGCGATCGCCATGACCTGTTCCTGATAGACGATCACGCCGTACGTGTCGCCGAGGATCTCCGCGAGCGGCTCTTCAAGCTCGGGGTGAATCGCGACGACCGGCTTGCGACCGTTCTTACGATCGGCGTAGTCGTTGTGCGCGTTGGCACCCATCGGGCCGGGCCGATACAACGCGAGTACGGCGGAAATATCCTCAAAGTTGTCCGGCGCCATCGAACGCAGCAGCGCGCGCATGGGGCTGCCGTCGAGTTGGAACACCCCCAACGTGTCCCCGCGCGACAACAACTCGTACGCGAGTTTGTCGTCGAGTCCCAACGTCTCCAGCACAACAGTCTCGGAACGGTTTTTCTCAATATTTTCGAGGCAATCGTCGAGCACACTGAGGTTGCGCAAGCCGAGGAAGTCCATCTTCAGCAGGCCGAGGGATTCACACGCATTCATGTCGAATTGCGTGATGATCGCGCCGTCCTGGTCGCGTCGCCACAGCGGAATCACGTCCATCAACGGCTCGCGACACAAGATGACACCCGCGGCGTGCACGCCGGGTTGGCGTTTCAACCCTTCCAGGCCGAGCGCGGTGTCGACGACTTGTTTCACGTCGAGTTCGGTCTCATACATCGTGCGGAAGTCGGCGGCTTCTTTGTAGCGGTCATGCTTGGGATCAAAGGCCTGCGCCAACGTCAGGTCCTTGCCCATCAGGTTGGGCGGGAATGCTTTAGTGATGCGATCCCCGAGGACGTACGGGTGTCCCAACGCGCGCGCGGAATCCTTCACCGCCGCTTTGGCCTTGATCGAGTTGTACGTCACGATCTGCGCGACGCGCTCTTCGCCGTACTTTGCGGTGGCGTAACGGATCATGTCCGCGCGTCGACGTTCGTCGAAGTCGATGTCGATGTCGGGCATCGAGATGCGGTCGGGGTTGAGGAAACGTTCGAACAGCAAACCGTGCTTGATCGGATCGAGTTCGGTGATGCCCAACGCCCACGCCAAGACCGCACCGGCGGCAGACCCACGACCGGGCCCGACGCGGATCCCCTGCTCGCGCGCGTAGCGGCACAGGTCAGCGACAACGAGGAAATAGCCTGGAAAGCCCATGTCGCAGACGACGCCGACTTCGTACGCCGCCTGGTTGCGATGCGTTTCCGGCACCGGCGTGGTCCCGAACCGCGTCACCAGTCCGCGCTCGACTTCTTTGACCAGCCAGGACTCTTCGGATTCGCCTTCGGGGACGTGGAACTGCGGCATCAAACTTGCGTTTTCGTTGAACGTCACGTTGCAACGCTCCGCAATCACCAACGTGTTGTCGCACGCTTCGGGCAACTCGCTCCACACGTCGCGCATCTCGGCCGCTGACTTCAGGTAGAAGTCCGTCGCACTGAACCGGAAGCGCTTCGTGTCGGCGACTTGCGCGCGGGTGCCGATGCACAACAACACGTCATGCATCTCAGCGTCTTGGGGATAGACATAGTGCAAGTCATTGGTCGCGACGAGCGGCAGCTTCAAGTCGCCCGCGATCTTGAGCAGGTAGTCGCGGTGTTTGCGTTCGATGCCGATGCCGTGGTCCATCAACTCGCAGAAGAAGTTTCCCTCGCCGAGGATGTCGCGGAAATCCGCAGCCGCAGCGCGCGCCCGGTCGTACTTACCGGCCTGCAACCAGCGGTTGACTTCGCCTGAAGGACAACCGGTTGTGGCGATGAGGCCTTTGCCGTACGTCTGCAGCAAATCGCGATCGAAGCGCGGTTTGTAGTAGTAACCCTCAAGGCTAGCCATGCTGGAGAGCCGAAACAGGTTGTGCATGCCTTCGGTGGTTTCGGCGAGCACCGTCATGTGGCAGTAGTTCTGGCGGCCCTTGCCGGCGGAGGGATCTTCGCCGCCTTCTTCGTGGTAGCCGCCGCCGAAGTCGAACGCCGATCGCTCGAAGCGACCTTGCGGCGCGTAGTAACCCTCCATCCCGATGATCGGTTTGACGCCTGCCTTCTGTGCCGCCTTATAGAAGTCGTACGCGCCGTACAGGTTGCCGTGGTCGGTCATCGCGATCGCGGGCATGCCCAGCGCTGCGGACTCGGTCAGCAGATCGGTGACGCGCGCCGCGCCGTCGAGCATGGAGTACTCGGTGTGCACGTGGAGGTGGACAAACGAGTCGTTGCCACCCACGTCCGCGAGCCTCCCCTTCACCGTTGCCTGCGCTGTTGCGCGCTTGTTGTCGTACGCGATCCGGCTCGCGAACCGCCGGCCTCGACGCGGCCGGGGAAGGCGGCTGGTCGGGAGTTCGACTCTAACCGGCGGGAGCGTCTGAGGGCGTCAG
>JBBRLC010000073.1:0-6797 GCA_038231595.1 Candidatus Nanopelagicales bacterium
GCCGGCGCAGTATTGAAGGAAATCTGGGCACCGGGAAGATCGTTCGAACCAGCCACTGTCCACGAACCAGTTTCGTACGCGACGGTGTCCGGCAATACGTCCGTCACCACAGGGTTGCGACTCTGGTTGGCGTTCGGGAATGTCACCTTCAGCGAAAAGCAGATCCGATCGCCCTCACGGTAGACCGGTCTGGTATCAGGCGACGCCGTGGGATCAATGTAGGTCGCCGTCGCGCAGTCCGGAGAAACCGCTTGGCGCAGCGCCACCTTCTTGTCGATTGCAGGTCCGGTTGAGCTTTGACCCGCAGAGCTCGAGTCGTTCACGGTGACGGGTGGGTTCGGATCGGGCTTGACCGGTCCAGAAAGCGGATCCGACGTGCCGGTCAGGGTCACGGTGTTGGTAAAGCCGTCGCCTGCGGCAGTCAAGGTCCCGGCGGTGAAGTTCGCGCGCATGCGAGCTTTGAAAGTCACTGTCGTCGTTGTGTTACTTGCCATCGCGACAATGGGCGTAAAGGTGATGAAGAAGGATCCGTCCCCTTGTTGGACGACCGTGGCGTACGACGCACCAGTGGGGTCAGAACCAGCGGAGGCACCACATTCGGCGGGAGCGCCAGTTGTGTAGTTAGTCGTCGTTGACAGCGGGCACAGACCGTCCGGGAGGTGATCGACCAACACAATGTTGCTGGCTTGTCGGTATTCGCCGGTGTGTGCCACGAGGGTGTACGTGGCGATGCCACCAGCGGCAAATGCGGCCGGGGCAACCAACTTTTGCAACGACAGATCCTGCGCCGTAACCGTCACGCTGTCTTTTGCAGCGACGGTCGTCGATGTCCCTCCTGCAACTGGACCGGTGTAAGTACCGGACGCGACAGCGGTGTTGGTATACGCCTGCGCCGTGGCGGTTTCGCGCGTGTCGGGACCCGTGTTATTGACGAGGTTGGCGGCTTGGCCCAACGAAGCCGCGGTTGGCTTGCCTCCTGGAAAGACCATTGCGTTCTCGCGCAGCGGAATACCCGCGCGGTAGCGAACGGTGGTTACTTGGTTTCCGGCAAAGTTGCCCAGAGTCCACGACACCTTCGTGTAGATGCCGGGGGCACGACCGGCCGGGTTCAGGACTGTGTCCACGGCCACAGGTGTCGGGCAATTCGTCGTCACGTCCGGTGCTGCGTCAAGACGGGGGGCGCCCGGATACTCAACCGCACCTCCGGGAGTGTTATCGACCGTGCCGCACCCTAAGAACTCGAGACCCGCTGGGATGTAGTCGTCGAGCGTCACACCGTTGGTGGGATTAGCGGCGTTGTTGGTGACGACGAGGGTGTAGATAGTTGTGTTGTCGTGTACGCCGCGAAGTAACTCGTGCTCCGGACTCGGTTCCGACTTCGTCACCGCGATCGCACTGACGGTGGTAGTCGCGGTAGCGGGTCCACTGTTGGAAGTAAATGTGCCGGGCTGTACCACGCCTACCGCGCTGAACTTCGCAACCTGACGTGGATCGCTACTGGCGTACGTCGTCGCACTGTTGGTGAAGGTGGAACCGACCGGGTAGGTCGCCGGTGAAGGGGCCACGGCGTACGACAGCGACGAGCCTCCGCCCGGCTGCGCATCGTTGACATTGACCCAGACGAGCGTTGTTTGTCCGACGCCGGGGCTGTCCGGATAGATGACGGGGTCGCCTACGTCGGAGGGGCTCGTTGATCCGGCGCTGTAACTCACGCCCGCGGGCAGCACATCTCGAAACGTCACGTTGTAAGCGGGAGTTGCCGCCCCGCTCGGGTTGCTTGTCGTCAACGTGAAACGTGCGGTGGCGCCGACGAGGATCTGCCCGGGACCGGTCTTCGCCAAGCCGATGTCCGGCGTGCCTGCGGCGAGGGCCGGTGCGGCGGGAAAAGCCACGAGCGCGCCCGAACCAGCCAAAGCGAAAGCGGTCAACGCGGCGGTGGCGCGTACGCCAAGGCGCCGAGCCGGTTTCCCGGAGAGGTTGGACACGGTGAACGAACTCCTCAGTTGCTGGCTGGGCTACGCGCCTCCCCACAGCGCACGTCACCCTGACTGATGAGCCATCGGCCAAACGGATGAACTTCTTAAGGTCCCCAGCGTGAAAATTGAATCCGAAACTGATCCTCACGCTTCCCCGCGCCCACCCCCCTCGCCGAGTCGTCACTTATTGCCCCTTTTTTACCGGAATTTGGGTCCATAAGTGACGACTCGGCGGAGGGTTTTCGTTAGCGGCAGCCGCAACTGGCCAACGTCGCTGCTACCCGGTCGAGCGCGCGCTCGGCGGCCAGTAGATCGCCACGTCGATCGGCGATCACGGCAAACGCGAGCAGGCGACCACTGTGATCACGTACGAGCCCAGCGAGCGAACTCACCGAGGTGAGGGTTCCGGTCTTGGCACGTACAACGCCACGTCCGGCCCGGGTCGACAAGTCACCGAATCGAGTGGCCAAGGTCCCGGTCGCGCCAGCCACCGGGAGACCTGAGACCAGCGGCCACAGCGCCGGGCCCGACGTACTCGATGCCTTCGAAAGTATGAGGGACAAGGACCGCGACGTCACCCGATCAGTCCGCGCGAGCCCGCTGCCGTCGGCGATCACAAGTCCGACGGTCGGGACGCCCAAGTTCGCGAGTTGAGTCGTCGTCGCGGACGTAGCGCCGGCGAAGCTTCCCTTTCCCGCGGCAGCCCCGACGAGGTGTGACAAGGCTTCGGCGAGGTCGTTGTCGGAAAACGTCAGCATCCGCTCGACCAAAGCGGCAAGGGGTGGTGAAACAACCTGTGCCACTTCGGGTGCACTCGGTGTGGCCACGACACGTACAGGTTTGCCCGAGACTGCGATGCCACGCTTTTTCAACATAACGGCGAAGGCCGCCGCGGCTGCAGCGGCGGGATCGCTAGCCCGTGCGCGCGATGTCGGCGTACGCCGCCCCCCGTCGACCGACAACGACGACACCGGTGCCACCACACCGCTCGCGACGTAACTCGCTGACCAAGCCGGGGACATCCGCGGACCGGTGAAGAGGTGGTCATCAAATTGCAGGGCAACCTTTGCCTGCTTCGTCGCCTTGAGGGCCGCGGTGACGCGGTCGGCAAGCGTTGACAGTTTGGCCGGAGCCGGCGAAATACCGGTCGGGGTACGGCTTGATGCCAACGTTGCATCTCCACCGCCGATGAGCACGATCGTCGATCCGGAGCCGCGCACCACGCGCGTCGTGAGTCGATGATCCGGTCCGTAGGCCGATAAAACGGCCGCGGCGGTGAGCAACTTCATCGTCGACGCGGGTTGTTGCGGAGTCGAGCCGCGCGAGTCGTAGAGCGGTTGGCCCGTCAAGGCATCGACCACGACGAATCCAACACGTGCGCCTAGCGCGGGGGCTCGCAACGCCCCGACCAATGCTTTTGCAATTCCGACTGACGTCGGCAGTGGCGCGTTTGTCGTCGTGGGTGTGAGCGCGGAGCCACCGACTGCGGTACCAACTGACGTGGAACTCGATGGGTTCGGCGTGGAATCGCCGTGGGCAACGACGGCATTGACCCCGATGAGTCCTACGGTCACGGTCGCGACGACCGCTAACCGGCCGGGATGTACGCGCTGCCGGTCAGGGTGGCGCACGTGATCGGCGTACCGATGCCACGAGGGGCGTCGTACGAGCACGGTCAGCCTCCTCGCTCGGTACGTTGTGACCCCACCGGTAGGGAAGAATACGGGCCCGACGCGTACGCAATGAGCACCGACTCGAAGCGAGAGGTGAGTTTCCGTGGAGTTCGACGTCACGGTCGAAATTCCGGCTGGCAGCCGAAACAAGTACGAGATTGATCACGTGACAGGGCGGATTCGCCTCGATCGGATGCTCTTCACGGCAACGCGGTACCCACATGACTACGGGTTTATCGAGGACACCTTGGGCCTTGACAGCGATCCGCTCGACGCACTGGTGATCCTCGACGAACCGACCTTCCCCGGCTGCCTGATTCGAGCCCGCACGATCGGAATGTTTCGTATGACTGACGAAGCCGGCGGCGACGACAAGGTTCTGTGCGTGCCCGCCCGCGATCCGCGTCGGTCTCATCTGCAAGATATTTTCCACGTGCCGGAATTTGATCGACTTGAGATTCAGCATTTCTTCGAGGTCTACAAGGAACTTGAGCCGGGTAAAAGTGTTGTCGGCGCCACGTGGACAGGCCGAGACGAAGCCGAGGACGAGATTCGCGCATCGCAAGCCCGATTCGTGGAGTCACACACCGAATCGCACTAACGCGCGGCGTGAATTGAGTGGCCGCACGGGGGCCCGAGCTCCTGGGGGGGAATGGACGCGCGGGCCCCCGGCGGTCGCACTGACGGAGTTGCTGCCAGTGCTCCGATGCGATCGGGGCAGATGCGCATCGGTGTCTTACAACTCAAGCCTCGCATTGCATCAACGCGAAAAGCCCACAGAGCTCCCCGACACGCCCTTCCCCTCGTGATTTTCCACATGAATGTCACATTGGTCCCAATAGACGGGACAATCTGCACATTCTTATGAGTCTCGTACGGCTGCATCGGACGGCTTACTTTCGCGCACCCTGCACCGAACCCGTGGTCGGCGCCGTACCCGCAGACGCGAGACATACGAAACCGCGATCACCGCGAGACCAGCCGCTTTCTATCGGCGCGAAGTAGAAGAGATCCAACTTTGACACCTCATACGTCACCCCGATGTACGGCAGGAATCCTCCGCTGCACTTCGCTTCAACGGATTTGGTAACGCCGTCCGTACCGGGGAATGCGCCTTCGGGCAATAAGCCACGGAAGAACGCCTCAACTTGGTGCGGCTGCGAGCACGGGACAACCCGGACCGTCTTGACCTCGACGTTGTCAGCCGGCAACTCGGCGACGCAATCCCCGACGTTCAGGGCGAACACGTCGATGTCGCCGGCCACGGTGACTGCGCCGGTGTTATCGCGCTTGGCTTCGTGGAGCACTTGATAGAGGATCGTTCCACCGACGGCAAGCATGAGAACAACAGAGATCACGATGCTCGAGATTGCTAAGCCACGCCCGCGGGTTCCACGCATCTTGATTCGGTTCAGGGCGATGATTCCCAGGATGAGCCCGACGATCCCGGTCAAGAAGCTGAACACGAAGGCGACGATTGCCATGGATTCGAACTTCGGCCGACCTCGCTCGTATGGTCCGGCGTACGCCCCATACTCCGACAGATTCGGCGCCGGGTACGGAGCGACGTACGACGGTGGCATCGCACCGGTAGCGGGGATTGCATCCGCCGTATTTCCCGTGGCGTGCATCGTTGGATCGGCGGGCTGATCAATCGTTGGATCTGCTTGCTGGTCGATTTGGGGTTCGGCTGGCTGGTCGACCGGTTCAGATGGCTGCGTCATGGGCGCGATAGTCGCAGAGCCCCACATGAATGTGCGCATTGTCCCATCTAGTGGGATCAATGTGACATTCATGTGGAAAAACGGGGGTGGGAGAGGTGGCGGCTATGCGGTGGGGATTTGGCCCATCCGACCGGATTGGAAATCTTCGACGGCCTGCATGATTTCTTCGGACGTGTTCATCACGAACGGTCCATAGTGCGCAACGGTTTCGCCGATCGGGCGCCCACCCAGCAGGAGTACGTCGAGGTTCGGCGTACTACTATCCTGGCTTGTATCCGCTGCGAGAGTAAGACAATCCCCCGGTCCAAAGACGGCCAACTGACCAACCCCAATCGGTGACTTCTCCGCACCCACGCTGCCGCGGCCGGAAAAGACGTACGCCAATGCGTTGAAGTCCGAGCGCCACGGCACCCGCACTTGCGCACCGGCGTTGAGGGTCGCGTGAACCATCGTGATGGGCGTGTGGGTGGAACCCGGTCCACGCTGGCCCCCCAACTCGCCAGCGATGAGACGCAGCAGCGCGCCTCCGTCGGGAGATGAGAGGAGCGAAACGCTTGCGCTGGTGATGCTTTGGTACGCAGGATCGAGCCACTTGTCCGCACTCGGCAGGTTGACCCACAACTGCGTACCGTGAAAAACGCCACCGGACATGACGAGCTCCTCGGGCGGCGTCTCAATGTGCAGAATTCCGGAACCAGCCGTCATCCACTGCGTGTCGCCATTAGTGATGAGCCCGCCTCCACCGTTGGAGTCACGATGAGCCATCGCGCCATCGATCATGTACGTCACCGTTTCGAAACCACGATGCGGATGCCACGGCGTTCCCTTGGGCTCACCCGGGGCGTACTCGACTTCGCCCATTTGATCCATATGAATGAAAGGGTCTAGGTCCCGCAACGAGACACCCGCGAAGGCACGTCGTACGGGGAAGCCCTCGCCCTCAAGACCGTGCGGCGCGGTTGTCACTGAACGGACCCGACGTTCGCGACTCGTCGTGGGATCGGGTACGTCGACGCGCGGCAGGACGGTGATGTCATCAACGGTGACGGCAGGCATACCCGACTCCAGTTCGTTCGTGGTCGTTCAGATCGTGACGGTCGTTGCGATGAACGTTCACTGACTCAACCAAACAGCAACCAACCCCATTCCACTACCCCGAGTCTGGACTTACTGCCCTGATTTGGGCTTGTGGAGGTAGATAAGTCCAGACTCGGCGGAAGGGGGTTGGGGTTGAGGGGCCGGCCGCAACCGGGGGTCGCGTTGTGATCCTTGACGGAGCATGCCAGCGAACCTAACCTGAGCGCTGACTGATTAGTCAGTAAGTTTTCGGAGGAACTATTGTCATGACCGAATCGCCCACGATGAGCCCGGCGGCGCCG
The DNA here is from genome assembly GCA_038231595.1 of Candidatus Nanopelagicales bacterium. GTDB lineage: Bacteria > Actinomycetota > Actinomycetes > S36-B12 > JBBRLC01 > JBBRLC01. The sequence continues at coordinate 6,753 of JBBRLC010000073.1, forward strand.
CGCGATTCGCTCGCCGTCGCGACACAGCGGCGGATTCTCGCCGCC
>JBBRLC010000074.1:0-6769 GCA_038231595.1 Candidatus Nanopelagicales bacterium
ATTTGGCGCACTCGCGTTTGGTATCGGTACCAGTGAAGTCGAGCATGTGCTCGCGACTCAAACTCTCTCGCTCAAGCCCTTCAAAACGATGGCAGTCACAGTTGTTGGAGATCTACCGGGCGGCGTCTCGGCGAAGGACCTCATCCTCGCGGTCATTGCCGACATTGGAACGGGCGGCGGTCAAGGTCACGTCATCGAATACCGCGGAGAAGCCATTCGCGCGCTGTCGATGGAAGCCCGCATGACCGTATGCAACATGTCGATTGAAGCGGGCGCCCGCGCGGGAATGATCGCCCCTGACGAGACCACTTTCGACTACATCCTCGGACGTCCGCACGCTCCCCAGGGCGAGCACTGGGATGACGCAGTGGCGTACTGGCGGACGCTGCGCACCGATGACGATGCCGTGTACGACAAGGAGGTCATCATCGATGCCTCCCTGCTCACGCCGTTCGTCACGTGGGGCACTAACCCTGGCCAAGGTGTCCAACTCGGTGGCGTCGTGCCGAGCGTCGATGACTTCAGTGACCCGGTCGAGCGGGCTGCAGCGGAACGCGCGCTCGAATACATGGACCTGGCACCAGGAACGGCGATGCGCGACATCACCGTGGACACGGTCTTCATCGGATCGTGCACCAATGGTCGCCTCGAAGACCTACGCGCAGCCGCAGATGTGTTGCGCGGTCGCAAGGTGGCCGACGGCGTGCGCATGCTGATCGTGCCCGGATCGGCTCGCGTACGACTCGCGGCGGAGGCTGAGGGACTCAACCTCGTGTTCGAAGAAGCCGGTGCCGAGTGGCGCAACGCCGGGTGCTCTATGTGCATGGGGATGAATCCTGATCATCTGTCCGCGGGCCAACGCAGCGCATCAACATCGAACCGAAACTTCGAGGGCCGTCAGGGTCCCGGGGCCCGGACTCACTTGGTATCACCACCAGTCGCGGCCGCAACCGCTGTCGCAGGCCATCTCGCCTCGCCGGCTGACTTGCCCGGCTGACTTGCCCGGCTGACTTGCCCGGCTGGCCCCTTCCCACTGACCTGACTACTGCGAGTACGGAGACAACCCTGATGGATAAATTCACTGTTCACACCGGCCGGGCGCTGCCACTTCGGCGTAGCAATGTCGATACCGACCAGATCATTCCGGGGGAGTACCTCAAGCGAATTACTCGTCACGGCTATGAAGACGCGCTCTTCGCGGACTGGCGCCGAGATGACGACTTCATCATGAACCAACCCGCCCACCAAGGGGCGTCGGTATTGGTGGCGGGCTCTGACTTCGGCACCGGCTCCTCCCGAGAGCACGCCGTGTGGGCATTGCAGGACTACGGCTTTCGAGTGATTCTCAGTTCGCGTTTTGCGGACATCTTCCGGGGAAATTCCGGGAAAATCGGACTTCTCACCGCAGTGATCGAGGAATCGGTGACCGAGCAGTTGTGGCACCTCGTCGAGGCTGACCCGACGATCGAGGTGAGCGTCGACTTGATCGAGCGGCGCGTCCGATGTGGTGACGTTGATGCGCCGTTCGAAGTCGATGACTACGTGCGGTGGCGTTTGCTCGAGGGCCTCGATGACATTGGAATCACGTTGCAGCACGGCGATTCCATCGATGCATTCGAGAGCACTCGACCCGCCTTTGCGCCCACAACTCGGTGATTAGAAGCTGTCCCAGCGGCCCTGAATCGTTGCGCAGGAGCGGTTCCCCGGCCCACTATGCCGAGTCGTACTCACTTGTCAAGTAGTTGAACCGGCGATCGGTCGCCCGAAATCCGTTGCGAGACAACGAGTTTTCGGCGCGTCGTCGTTGGTTTATGCCGGGTAAAGGGACTACGGTGCGCTGTGAACCGGACATCCGTTCGGTACCCGATACTTCGAAAGGTCAATGACGTGAATAAGGCTGAGCTCATCGAGTTGGTGGCAATTCGCCTGGAGGACAGCAAGAAAGCAGCCGGTGAGGCCGTTGAGGTGATCATCGATGAGATCACTAAGGCTGTGGCCAAAGGTGAGAAGGTCGCGATCACCGGTTTCGGCGTCTTTGAGAAGGTCGAACGGGCCGCTCGCACTGGCCGCAACCCGTTGACGGGCGCGGTCGTCAAGATCAAGGCGACATCGGTGCCGAAGTTCCGTCCCGGCGCAGACTTCAAGGGCATGGTGAGCGGCAAGAAGAAGGTCACCGCCAAGAAGGCGCCGGCCAAGAAGGCTCCCGCCAAGAAGACTGTGGCGAAGAAGGCTCCCGCCAAGAAGGCTGCTGCGAAGAAGGCCCCAGCCCGCAAGCGTTAGTCCCGATCCGACTGAGTCGGTCTGATCTAGCGAACGGCTCGATCCCCGAGGGGGTTGAGCCGTTCGCCATTTCGAGTCAGCACCTCTGCTGTGTGTGGTCCGACCCCGAGTCGTACGGCGTCCCACAAATCGATGTCGGTATCGACGTCGCGGTGCAGGGACACAAGTCCGGCACGGGGCAAATCCAAAGCGACGCCGCCACTGTGCGCATGAGCGGCCGCCGATCGAGGGCCGAATTGTGGCACAAATCCGACATTGCGGGTCGACGCGAGAAGGGTCGTCCCCGTCCCGACGACATCGCGGACGAAGTACGTCCCCGAACCCTGCATCGCGATCAGGTCAAGAAAGTCATCGAGTTCATCGAATCGAAGCGCGGGCAGGTCCGCGGAGATTGCGAGGACGGCCGCCTCTGATTGATCGCCTCGAACGTGGGCAGCCGCGTGACTCAAGGCCGGATTGAGCCCGGAATTTGGTGCGTCGGCGAGCACGGTGGCACCGGATGCCGCCGCCGCCTCTCTGGCTTGCTCGTCATCTGTGACCACCACGACCGAGGAGACAGCGCAACATTGCTGAACGGCGCTGATTGTGTCTAGCGCGAAGGCGAGTGCCAATTGCTCTCGGCGTCCCGGCGGTGTGTCCCCGAGCCGGCTCTTCGCGATGGCAAGTCTTTTGATCGGAACGATGACCACCCAGGGCGACTCGGAGGAGATGCCCGAGGTGTCTTGAGGATCAGTCACGGCGTTCATCTTGGCCCATGAACGCACCTCGCGATGATCCGGCGATCCTGCACTCAATCGAAGTACGGTGACGACACGCGCCGGGGGAGGAGGAACCGTGCCCAGAGTTAGCCGTTCAAGCAAGCTCGGTTTCTCGTACCGGTTTGCGGTAGGGCTGTTGCGTCGCCCACTCCTCCTCTTCACGATTCGTGACTGGTCGGGAGCAGAAAACCTCGACGTGGACGGTGGGGTCGTCGTCGCCCCCAACCACATCTCGTGGTTTGACCCCTTGGTCGTGGCTCACTTTTGCTTCGACAACGATCGACCCCCTCGTTTCCTCGCCAAGGAAGCCGTCTTCCGTGTCCCAGTGTTCGGTCGAATCATTGCCCACGCCGGCCAGATCCCGGTCAAACGAGACACGGTCGATGCGGCGCGATCGGTGCAGGACGGACTCGAGGCCTTGAGCCGCGGAGAGTGCGTGGTCGTCTACCCCGAGGGGACGATCACCCGCGATCCAGACCTCTGGCCGATGTCGGGTAAAACCGGTGCCGCTCGGATGGCGTTGATGACCGGGGCGCCGCTCCTACCGATGGCGCAATGGGGAGCACAAGAGGTGATGCGGCCCTACACGTTGGCGCTCCGGTTACTGCCGCGAAAAACCGTGACCGTCGTACTGGGCCCCCCACTTGATCTCGACGACTTGCGAGCACGACCGTTGGACGTCGATACGCTGAGGTTGGCCACTGATCGTCTGGTCGACGCGATGACTGAATTGTTGGCGCAAATCCGAGACGTGCCAGCACCGACGGATCGACTTGACTATGAGACCTACCGCGACGCGCAGGCCTATCGCGACGCGAAACGCGACCGGCCCAACTCAGCACAGGACGGGAGTACCAATCCGTGATGCGGGTAGCAGTAATGGGCAACGGATCGTGGGGGACCGCGTTCGGAATGGTGATGGCTGATGCTGGCTGCGATGTTGCCCTCTGGGGGAGAGACCGCGAGTTGATCGATGAGATCAACGTGAATCACGAGAACCCTCGCTATCACGCGGGCATTGAACTTCCCTCCACCCTGTGGGGTTCCACCGACGCCGAAGAAGTACTCCGAGGCGCGGAAGTAGTGGTGCTGGCAGTTCCGTCGTACACGCTGCGCGGCAATCTGTCGGGATGGAACAAGTTTCTCGCTGAAGACACCGTCTTGGTTTCTCTGATGAAGGGGATCGAACTGGGCACGATGCAACGGATGTCGCAAGTCATCGCCGAGGTTGCCGGTGTCGCGGGCTCCCGGGTTGCGGTGGTGTCGGGACCTAACTTGGCTCGCGAAATTGCTTTGCGTCAACCCGCCGCGACCACCGTCGCTTGCCCCGACGCGACCGCGGCCCAGCGACTCCAGGAGGCGTGCACGACGGCGTACTTCCGGCCGTACTGGACAACTGATGTCGTAGGGACCGAGGTCGGCGGATCGGTCAAAAACGTGGTCGCGCTGGCTAATGGGATGGCCGTCGGAATGGGATTTGGCGAGAACACGCAGGCATCCCTGATCACTCGAGGGTTGGCCGAGATGACTCGACTAGGGGTCGCCTTGGGCGCGCATCAGCTCACCTTCCTGGGCCTCGCCGGTATCGGCGACCTCGTCGCCACCTGCTCGTCCCCACTGTCCCGGAACCGCACTTTCGGAGTAAACCTGGGGAAAGGGTTGTCACTCGACGAGGTCCAAGCGATGACGAGTCAAACCTGCGAAGGCGTACGAAGTTGCGCGCCGATCCTTGAACTGGCTCGCAGACATGACGTTGACATGCCCATCACCGAGCAAGTGGTTGCCGTCGTTCATGGAGGTCAGCAACCGCGTGAAGTGTTGGCTGCACTGATGTCGCGCGCTACTCGCGCAGAAGAGGGCTACGGCTCGTCCTCGTAGGGGATTCATGCAAGGTGCCCGCAGGTAGCGCGGCGGATTCGAGCAGGGTGTCGAGTGCGGCGGACAGGTCAGTCCAGAGATCCTCGACGTCCTCGCAGCCCACCGTGAGTCGGATGAGTTCCTCCGGAACGGTGGCGGGTTCGTCCTCCCACCGCCGCCTGCGTTCGAGCATCGACTCAATGCCGCCAAGGCTGGTGGCGTGAACCCAGAGCCGAGTGCGACCGCACAACGCCTCGATCGAGGCCGGGTCGCCGGCGGGCTCGATCGCGAGGATCCCACCAAAGCCGTCCATCTGCGTAGCCGCGAGGTCGTGGCCTGGATCGTCGGGGAGTCCCGGGTACCGCACGCGGGCGACAGCCGGATGCGAGGTGAGCCGCGTCGCCAACTCCATCGCGTTGGATTGGGATTTCCTGATGCGTAGCGCCAGCGTGCGCAAACCGCGCAGGGCCAAGAAGGATTCCATCGGACCGGCTACTCCGCCGGTAAGGCTCCTGATGCGGTGAAGCCGATCGCGAAGTTCATGATCGGCAACGACGAGGGCGCCCATGAGCAGATCTGAGTGGCCGCTGATGAACTTCGTCGCGCTGTGCAACACGACGTCGGCGCCCAATGCCAGCGGGCGTTGAAGAAGTGGCGTCGCGAATGTGTTGTCACACACCAGGAGCGCTCCGTTGGCGCGGGTTTGGGTCGCCAGTGCGCGAAGATCGCATATCTCCATCATGGGATTCGTCGGCGACTCCACGATGACGAGATTCGCGCCCTCGCAAGCACGCGCGATGGCGTCGGTCTCGGCCGCGTTGACTCGGCGTACGGTCAGGCGATTCGTCTCCTGGAGGGAATCTAATCGAGCCAGCGTTCCGCTGTACGCCGCATCGGGGACGACAACAACTCCACCGATGGGCACCAACTCCAGCACCGCACTGACGCCCGCGAGCCCACTGGCAAACGACAGGCAATATCCCCCCTCGAGCAAGCCGAGAGTTTCTTCGAAGGCTTCCCAGTTCGATACCGACGTTCGCGCGTAGCCAACGTCGCTGCCGGCGTGGAAGGTGGACGAAAACGCGACGGGCGTGTTGACAGGTCCGCCGGGGATTCGTGGTGGCCGGCCAGCGGCAATGGCCACAGTCTCGCGGGCGTACGTGCTGAAGTCGTCCGGCTCCGGTGATGTCACACGGGGACGCTACCGAACCCGTGCGGATAAGGTCCACGCGTGACTGGAACTCCCGAGCCCGGGTCGGATCGCGTCACCGTCGCCGTGGTCTTTGGCGGGCGATCGACCGAGCATGCGATCTCGTGCGTGTCGGCGGGCTCAGTGCTTTCCGCCTTGGACCCAACGAAGTACGACGTCATCCCGGTGGGCATTAGCACCTCTGGTGCCTGGTCGCTGCAATCGGCAGATCCGGAAACGCTCGCGATCCGTGGTGGGGTGCTTCCGGCGGTAGATGAAACCGGTCAGTCCCTCTCCGTCGTCGGAGACCCCACCCAGCGTGGCATGTCTGAGGTCCTTCGCGACGTCGACGTGGTGTTCCCCGTACTCCATGGACCGTGGGGCGAGGACGGAACCCTGCAGGGCTTGTTTGAGTTGGCGGGGATCCCGTACGTCGGCTCGGGGGTCTTCGCCTCGGCAGCGGCCATGGACAAAGGCCACATGAAGGCAATGTTTCGTTCGGCCGAATTGCCTCTGGGTAACTACGCGGTCATCACGGACGCAGCGTGGCGGTCGAATCGAGGCGTTGTGCTCGACAGATTCGAGTCGTTGACCTTTCCGGTGTTCGTCAAGCCCGCCCGCGCGGGATCGAGTCTCGGCATCACCAAAGTTCACGATGTCGCCAACCTGGAGAAAGCGATTGAGA
>JBBRLC010000075.1:0-6724 GCA_038231595.1 Candidatus Nanopelagicales bacterium
AATGGCGTTGGTTTCCATTGCTATCCACGTCGCGCATCACGGTGTGATTCTCGGGGGCCACGTAGAGCGTGATCATGTCGCCTTGAATCTTCTCGTGCGGAAACTCTCCAATGAGATGGCCGGCGATTGGTCCGCCGAATTCCCACCCTCGGGCCTGAGCCCGTTGCGTGACGAATGAATAGAGTTCCGCGCCCGTGATGAGCGGATGCGACTCGAAGTAGGCACGCCCCTGCGCGAAAACCGGTTCGAGATCGTCGCGAAGTTGTAGTTTCACGGGGTCGTCGCCAAGAACGTACGTACGTCCGAAGTCGGCCTCCCATTCGGCAAAGACGGGTCCGAAGTCAAAGAAGAGAATGTCGTCCGCAGTCAGTTGCCGGTCGGGAGGATTCTCCGCGTACGGCAACAGCGTGTTCGGACCCGAACGAACGATTCGTTTGTGCCAATGTTGCGTGACCCCGAGCATCTCGGCGGCCACAGCCTTCACGTCGGCACTGACTTGACTCTCAGAACGTCCGGCCTGGATCAGCCCACGATCGATTACCTCAGCAAAGAGCTGCGTTGCCTTGTTCTGAGCATCACGAAGGCGCTCGACCCGGCGGGTTTCCTCAAGATTCGGTTGCACGATGCCATCTTGCCCGACACTCTGACCCCATGGGTGAAGACGTCGCACAGCGGGTGTTCACCCGCGACGACCGTCAGCGATACCGCGACAAGGTACGGCGATGCCTCGATGTCTTCGAACGAATGCTGCGTGAGTCTCGCTTCGATTTTGAAAGTCCCATGACGGGTTTGGAAGTTGAACTGAGTCTCGTTGATGCCGATGGTGATCCTGCACTTCGCAACGCCGAAGTCCTCGACCGGATTGACGATCCCGCATTCGTCAGTGAACTTGGCCGATTCAACCTCGAGATCAACGTCCCTCCTCGCTCGTTGCGCGAAGACGGGCTCGTGCAATACGAATCCGCGATTCGCGCCCAACTCAATACGGCCAATGATCGCGCGCTAGAGGCAGGCGCCTCGATGGTGATGATCGGGATCCTTCCGACCTTGACTGAAGCTCACCTCACGCACGCAGCCATCAGCGCAAATCCGCGCTACGCGCTTCTCGACGAACAAATGCTCCTAGCGCGCGGCGAGGATCTTCACATCGACATCCGCGGTGTCGAGAACCTCGAAACGTGGTCGGATTCCATTGCCCCTGAGGCGGCGTGTACGAGTGTTCAGTTCCACGTGCAAGTTGCACCCGATGACTTCGCGGCGCACTGGAATGCCGCACAATGCCTCGCTGGTTTGCAAGTGGCGCTGGGCGCGAATAGTCCGTACTTCATGGGTCGACAGCTCTGGCACGAAACCCGAATTGCCCTGTTCTCCCAAGCGACGGATACCCGCCCGGCGGAGTTGAAATCCCAGGGCGTACGTCCGCGGGTCTGGTTCGGCGAACAGTGGATCACCAACGTCTTCGACCTCTTTGAAGAGAATCTCCGTTACTTCCCCGCCCTTCTGCCCGTGCTCGATGACGAAGATCCCAAAGCGGTCTTGGACGCCAGTGGCACACCATCACTAAACGAACTACGACTCCACAACGGAACCGTGTGGCGATGGAATCGGCCAATCTACGACGTAGTCGACGATGTACCGCACCTGCGCATCGAGAACCGGGTGATTCCGGCAGGCCCGACCGTCATCGACATCATGGCCAATGGTGCGTTCTACTACGGCGCTCTTCGCGCGCTGGCCACCGCTGATCGACCGATCTGGTCGCGGATGTCGTTCGCTACTGCCGAAGAGAACCTGACGTCCGCGTCGATCAGGGGCATCGAAGCCAATGTCTACTGGCCAGGAGCCGGTGACGCACCCGTTACCGAGATCGTGTTGCGTCACCTTCTACCTCTCGCCCACGAGGGGTTACGTGATTGGGGTGTCGACGATGCGGCGCGCGAAAGGCTGCTCGGCGTCATTGAGGCTCGCTGCATGACCGGTCGCAACGGGGCGACTTGGCAGATTGAGCAGGTCACCAGCCTCGAGCAACGCGGCATGTCGCGAATGGACGCATTACGCGCGATGGTCCACATCTATCAGGATCACATGCACGAAAACATTCCCGTTCACTCCTGGCCGCCCCTCTGAGACATGGTTCTCTGAGACAAGGTTTGAAGCGCGTTGAGTGCGGTCAGAGCAAGGAGTCGTATACCAATGTCGATCGATCGTTCATCGACGTCAAAATCAGCCGAGTGCAGATCTTTACGAGCCGTACCCGCGCGCGGGTCATGGACGCCGAGTCGCGCGTACGCGATCGGCGCGTGATCGGCGTACCAGGCAAATGAATCGCCGCCAAGCGAGTGCTCGGCATTGCGCAGGCAATCCGCTCCGAGGACTCCATGTGCGGCTTGCTCCAGCAATGCGGTGGTTGCAGCATCGTTATTGACCGGAGGCACGCCGCGACGATACATAATCGTTGCGGTCGCCCCGGTCGTGGCGGCAAGTTCCCTTACTGCGGCGTCAAGGATCTCGGCGGCCTCTTTCCACGTCGTCGGGTCGGGGGTTCGCAGCGAACCTCGGAGCACGACTTCGGCCGGGATCACGTTGGATGCATTTCCGCCATGAATGGCCCCAAACACCAACGAGAGCGGACCGATATCCGCGGCGCGTTTGGCGACCTCCTCGGGGAGTGCGACCAGAAAGCGACCCGCGGCAGCCAGGAGATCGACGGTGAGATGAGGACGTGCGGTGTGGCCTCCGGGACCCGCCAAGGTGATCTCGACGAGGTCCGCGGCCGACGTGATGGGACCGACGCGAGTTCCGACCAGGCCGACATCGAGTTTTGGATCGCAATGCAGCGCAAACACGGACTCAACACCGACGAGTCGCCCTTCGGCGATGACGTCCACTGCCCCGCCTGGTACCTGCTCCTCGCTCGGTTCAAAAATTAGTCGAACGCCCCCCGGTTGATCGACAAGTAGCTCTTGCAGGAGTAGCCCAGCGCCTAACACGATGGTTGTGTGAACGTCGTGCCCGCACGCGTGCGCGGCACCTTCGATCTGTGATCGGTACTCGGCCGTGCCGCGGTCCTGCATGGCCAAGGCGTCAAGGTCTGCCCGCAATGCGACGAGTGGTCCGGGGTTTGTTCCCACGTCGCAGGTCAATCCCGTTCCCACATCTAGTCGCCGAGCAACCAGACCTGCCTGATCGAGTCGATCGACAACACCTGCAGTCGTGAGGTATTCCTGGCCACTCAATTCCGGTCGGGTGTGCAAGAAACGGCGAAATTGGATCAGGCCGGCGCCGTGAAGGTTGAGAAAGTCCTCGATGGTGGGTCCGTACTTCACTATCAACTCATCGACGGGGTTCACCGGCGTGAGAATACGCATGTCGTTCGCAGGATTCGTGGAATTGGCGATGGAACGGGTACCATGGCAAATTCAGTCCAAAGCCCAGTTTGTGGGCGACCCGTGTCGATCGCGTCAGCGTGGCACTTCTGTGACCGGGGTCCGACCACCTCAGGTGGTCCTACTCCGAAGGATCCATTGTGTCCGCACGTCCTAAGCAAAAACCACGCCCCGCCTCGAACGCTCGCACCTTGACCACGCGTGAACCCCTTGAGCCGGCCACGTCATTTCGTGATTCCGGTCTCCCCCGTGGCCTCGTCACAGCCCTCATCGAGCGCGGTTTCGAAGAGCCGTTTGCCATCCAAGCCGCGACCTTGCCCAACGCGCTCGCGGGCGATGACATCCTCGCTCGGGCTCAGACTGGTTCGGGAAAAACGCTCGGCTTTGGTCTACCGATGCTCGCGACTCTGGTGCAATTGCGCGATCACGGCGGCAAACCGCGTCGCTATACCCCTCGCGCGATCGTGCTCGTACCCACCCGTGAACTTGCCGCGCAGGTCGCTCGTGAGTTGACCCCATTGGCTGGCGCTCTCGCGCTTCATGGCGTGGTCGTCACCGGCGGGGCGCCGTACGGACCGCAGCGGAGCGCGCTTCACCGCGGAGTCGACTACGTCGTCGCGACTCCCGGACGTTTGATTGACCTGATCGACAACGGGGACTGCGAACTCAACGGTGTTGAGATTTCGATCCTCGACGAGGCCGACCACATGTGCGAACTCGGCTTCTTGGAGCCAATGCAGGACATCCTGCGTCAGGTCCCCACACGAGGTCAGCGGATGCTTTTCAGCGCAACCCTCGACGGCGATGTCGACACGATCGCCGCAGAGTTCATGCCGTCGCCGGTGCTTGTTGCCACCGACCCTGAGATCGCGCAGATCGACACCATGTCCCATCACATCGTGGAGGTCCCTGATTGGCGTCGCAAGCGCGCCGTCATCGCGGCCCTCGCCAACGGAAGTGGTCGCACCCTGATCTTCGTTCGTAGCCAACTCGGTGCCGATCGGGTCGCTGACGAACTGAAGGAAAATGGAATCCCCGCTGGCTCACTGCACGGAGGCCTGACTCAGGCAGTCCGCACCCGAGCGCTCAAGTCCTTCTCCGATGGTTACCCCCGAGTTCTCGTCGCTACCGATGTTGCCGCGCGTGGAATCCACGTCGATGATATCGACGTGGTTGTTCATTCCGACCCGCCCGGCGACCACAAGTCCTACGTGCACCGCTCTGGTCGTACTGCTCGCGCTGGCGCCGGCGGCACCGTGGTTACCGTGTCGTTGACTAAGGAGCGACGCGGCGTAGACAAGGTGCTCAAGTCCGCTGGCGTTGAACCGGCGATGCGTCGCGAATTGAGCGACACTCCCGACGTCGTGGACCTTGTCGGTCCGCCGGCTCCACCGCAGCCCCCGCGCCGCCAAGCCCCCGAACCCACATACGCAGATCGGTCCCGCTCGGGTCGGCCGCGCGCTGATCGAAATGGCTCCGACCGAAGCCGATCGGATCGTCCCCGTACCGATCAAACGCGCTCCGATCGACCCAGTAGGGACAGTAACCAGTACGAGCGCGCCAACGAGTCCCGCTCGAACACTGGGTGGAGCAAGGATCGACGCCCGAATCCAGCGCGCAACGCCGACGAGCGACCGAGCACCTCGGGGAAGCCACGTCGCAGCGACAACCGTGCGGACAGTCGATCTGACGATCGTTATGACTCGAGATCTGACTCGCGACACAAGTCCACCTCGAAGCCGTCGTTCAAGTCATCGACCAAGCCTGCGCCAAAGTTGGCTCCGAAGTCCTCGTCGAAGTTTGCCGCGAAGGCTCCGTCCAAGGGCCCACAGAAGGCGTGGTCAAAGCCGGCCCCAAAATCTGCCGCGAAGTCCGGCCCGAAGGCTAACGGCGCGCCTCGCGGCCGAGGTTAGGGCAGAGCGGCCACGTGGGCCAGCGCCAGTCGTACGACGCGATCGTGGCCGCTTGTCATCTCCGCGCGTACGACCTCACTCGCGGCTTCGTCAGGAGACAACCAGGACAAGTTGAGGGCGTCGTGAGATGGCACGCAATCACCCGCCACGGGGACGACGAAGGCGAGACTCACGGCATGTTGCCTCGGGTCGTGATAGCCGGTCACCGACGGGTCAGGGAAGTATTCGACGATCGTGAACGGCGTCAAAGCAGCCGGAATCTGGGGCAAGGCCATCGCACCTAAGTCTTTTTCAATGTGACGCATCAACGCGTCGCGAACTCGTTCACCATAAAGAACCCGCCCGGACACAATCGCTCGACTCACGCTTCCGTCGGGCATCGCGCGCAATAGCAGTCCAACACTGGTCACTGTCCCGGAGCTGTCGACCCGCACCGGCACCGCGTCCACGTAGAGGATTGGCAGTCGCTCTCGGGCAGATTCGAGGTCTTCCGAGGACAACCAGCCGCCGTACACCTGGGTCGATTCGCTCACAGGGACTTTCTACCGTGTGCGGCACCAGCTTCGCACGATCAACGTGCCTACACTCTCATTGTGATCCGCGTTCTGGCCTACCTCATCCCCATCGTTTTGATGATCTTCTGCTTCATCGACTGCCTGCAAGCGCAAACGGGTGCCATCCGAGTACTGCCGCGATTGGTGTGGCTCATTGTCGTTGTGGTGATTCCTGTCGTCGGCCCGCTGGCGTGGCTTTTCGCTGGGAGACCGAAGCCGATATCAACATCTCGACGGGGCGGTCGACTCAACGCGACGCCGGCGCCGCTGGGGCCTGACGATGATCCTGAGTATCTTCGCAAACTGCGTGATCAAGCCCAGCGCGAGCAAATCAGGCGCGAGCGGCGAGCGCGCGAAGCCCGCGAGCGTGAGGTGGATGGCGACGCCATAACTCCCACCGATGAACCCGGGCCTTCCCCCGTTTAGACCGATCTATAGACCCGTCTTCGTACTGAGCCCGACGAAATCTCAGCGTGTACGTCGTGATAGGACACACCCGCTTAGACAATCGCGCCACGACGAGGAGCAATCATGATCGACGGCTACGGCTATGGCACTGACTACTTCGGCTACCGGAAGAAGTTCGCGGTGCTCGTTCCGTCGACTAACACGGCCGTTGAGGTCGAGTACAACGAGATGAAGCCGACCGGCGTCATCACGGCAACTCGCGGGTGTCTGATCCCGCCGTTTGAGGTCAAAACCGAAGACGACTTTGTCGCGATGGTGAAGGCGATTGGTGCAGCGACTGAACAAGGCCTGCGCGATTCACTCACTTGCAAACCAGACCACGTGATTTTTGGCTATTCAGCCGAAACTTTCTGGGACGGCAAGGAGCGCTCGGATCGCGAGTTTCAGCGCTACCAAGACATCG
>JBBRLC010000076.1:0-6716 GCA_038231595.1 Candidatus Nanopelagicales bacterium
CAATTTGTCGTCATCGATTCGTCGCGGGGCGGAGATGACGACCGCTACGTTCGCGTCGTCCAAATGGGCAACCAAGGCGAGCTGGCCGATTTCCTTTACGGCGGTAACCACAGACTCAGCGAGATCGCGTACCCGTGTCTGCTTTGCCAACGTTGATTCCGACTCGTCATCGTGAAGCCGAAGTACGGCGGCGGTGAGCGAGCGGCCTTCCAGGGGCACGCCGATTGCCTTTGCTCGAGTCGTGATCTCGGCCGTCGGCATCGAATGGGTCAGGATCGCATCGATCAGCGCCAAGTGGGCTTGACGATCCAAACTGTCGCTTTCGCGCTCGACGAGGCGGTTCAGCGCCAAAGCTCCCGCTGCCCGCTCGAGCAACATGCGGTCGCGTGGGCTGGGGCGTTCGCGGCAGACGAGAATGAGGCGACCCCAGTTGTGCCCACGCGCCCCGACTGTCGTGACTAGCCAATTTTGGCGATCGTCGTGACTGGTGCGCGGGGCGCCAACGGACAGCGATCGTGATCGTGTTTCCCAACCAGCGAGCACCTGATCTGCGTCGAGCCCCGCGGTGTCGTACGCAAGCACCTGGTGCGCCAAATTCTCCAAGACCACCGGTCGACGAGCGAGCTGCGCCGCTTGTCGCACGATCTCGCTGGCGGAGGCACCCTCCAGCGACAACTCGGTGAAAGCGGAGTGAAGTTCGGCGGAGGCCTGTAACTCGGCGAACTGCCCATCAACGATGCGCGAGTGGACGAGTTGAGTGATCTCGACGAATCTGCATTCACGTCGGAGCGCAATGAGCGGTATCTGGAGGCGTTCAAACTCGCGTACGAGCACGGCCGGGAGACGCTCGTAGCGACGTCCGAGTTCAACCATCACTCCACAGATGGGGACATCGGCGAGTTCGTTGGCGAAACGCCGCAAGCCGGCGTCGTCGGCGGGGAAGCCGATCCCCGTCATGAGCAGGAGTTCGCCACCGCGCAGCAGCCGGGCCACGTCAGGTACCTCGCTGCTGTGGACCCAGCGCACGGTCGTATCCAGGTTCTGTGCGCCGGCCACCACGTGGGGGGAAGCGTTCTGTACGGGGTCCAGGGCGATTACGTCCGCGACGGTCGGGTAGTGGTCCTCGGTGATCGTCAGGGTCTCGTGGTCACCGTCGTCCATGGCGCCAGACCGTAACAGGATCGGGGCGAAGTCTTAGCAATGTGACACTTCCTCCCTAAATGCGACGTTGTTAGACAAGAGCCCACTTCCCCACGATCTCGATCTTTGGGACGGAAATCGGACACGCTTTTCGTTGCGATTGTGAGACATGAATGCGGAATCCCTTGTCGGGGGACCCCGCTCGTGCGAGTATCGCGGGCCAGTCGTCACCGCTAACGCCGATGATGGTTCCTGGGCAACTGAGGCGGCGACCAGCCTGGCGGCGAGCGCCTGCGCAGGTCGAACTGGTCGGAGAAAGGGAGCTCGAGTGAGCAAGCGCGGACATCAGGTCATCGACGGCACCCGTCGAATCGGCCGCTCCGCGGAACGTCACGCAGTGATCAACCCAGCGACCGGCGATGTCCTCGAAGAGATCGCGCTCGCCGACGGCACCGATGTCGACGATGCCGTAGCCGCCGCCGCGCGCGCGTTTGGTGAGTGGTCGGCCGCCTCGCCGGGTCAGCGATCAGCAGCGCTACATGCCCTAGCCGCGCTGCTGGATTCGCGGGCCGAGGAATATGCCCAACGAGAAACGGCCAACGCGGGAAAGCCGATCAAGCTCACGCGCGAATTCGACGTACCCGGCTCGATCGACAACATTTCCTTCTTCGCTGGAGCCGCACGGCATCTTCAAGGACAAGCCTCGACCGAGTACGACGGTGCGCATACCTCGATCATTCGACGCGAACCCGTTGGCGTGGTCGGATCGATCGCTCCCTGGAATTACCCGTTACAGATGGCGGTATGGAAGATCCTTCCGGCCATTGCGGCGGGAAACACGATTGTCTTGAAACCAGCAGAACTCACGCCGTTGACCTCAGTGATGTTGGCGGAAGACTGCCTGGCGGCCGGGATTCCCCCGGGCGTGGTGAACGTGGTTGTCGGTAAAGGCTCAACGGTCGGTGAGGCACTCGTGAGTCACCCAGGCGTACGGATGGTGTCGTTCACCGGCTCCACTCCAGTTGGCCAGCGCGTGATGACCCTCGCGACTCACACGGTGAAACGAGTTCATCTGGAACTAGGTGGCAAAGCGCCCTTCCTGGTCTTCGACGATGCCGACCTTGAGGCGGCGGTTCACGGTGCGGTCGCAGGTTCGTTGATCAATACCGGCCAGGATTGTACGGCCGCAACGCGCGCCTACGTGCAACGTCCGCTCTACGACGAGTTCGTGTCCGGCGTCGCTGATCTCATGTCGGCGGTCCGCCTCGGGGACCCGCTTGACCCCGCGACCGATCAAGGTCCGCTGGTGAGCCTTCGTCAGCGCGAGAGTGTTGCGGGCTTTGTCGAACGTGCCCGGGCGTACGGTGCAAAGGTGGTTGTCGGTGGGCACATACCAGGTGGCGCCCTCGCACGAGGTGCCTACTACGCGCCCACGTTGGTGACCGACGTCGCGCAAGAATCAGAGATCGTCCAGGATGAAATCTTCGGGCCGGTCCTCGTCGTACTGCCCTTCGATTCAGATGACGAAGGCATCCGACTCGCAAACGACACGCCCTTCGGATTGGCCGCATCTGCGTGGACTCGCGATGTATTCCGTTCGATGCGAGCATCGCGTGAGATTCAAGCGGGCTGTGTCTGGATCAATGACCACATCCCGATCGTCTCAGAGATGCCTCACGGCGGATATAAGTCGTCAGGTTTCGGCAAGGACATGAGCCAGTACGCATTCGACGATTACACCAACATCAAGCACATATCCATCGACACAACTGCGGTAGCTCAAAAAGATTGGCACCGAACGGTGTTCGGCAATCGCATCACCCTGTAGTTCGACCCGAACCAACTCGCGGAGGAAAGACGATATGTCAGACAAGACACCCGACCCGATGATCGAGGCACTTGCCGCTATGACGCGACCGTCGATCAGCCGACGCCGCATGTTGCGCGCTGCTGCTGCTGGCGGGGCCGTCGTGGCCGGTGGCCCGTTGCTCGCGGCGTGCGGATCGAAGCCCGCCGGAAACGCCGGCTCGAGTCAGAGTAATCAGAGCGCGCCGGACAAGTCCGATACCGATAAGTTTGTCAACTTCTCCAATTGGCAGCTCTACATGGACGTCGATGCCAAGAACTCGAGCATTCATCCGACTCTTTCGGAATTCACGTCAAAGACCGGAGTGAAGGTCAACTACGTCGAAGATGTCACCGACAATGCTGAGTTCTTTGCCAAGGTGTCGCCAGCGCTCCGCGCTGGTCAAGACACTGGACGTGACCTCTTCGCGCTGACCGACTGGATGGCAGCGCGAATGATTCGCTTGGGATACGTCCAAAAACTTGACAAGGCAAATACCCCAAATGTTGCCGCGAACATTCAGCCGACCCTCGCTTCCCCAACGTGGGACCCGGATCGCAGTTACTCGGCTCCATGGCAAAGTGGATTTACCGGGATCGCTTACAACGCCAAGCTGGTCCCTGAGGTACGGACGATCTCGGAATTGCTGACGCGCGCGGATCTCAAGGGCCGGGTTGACTGTCTGACGGAGATGCGCGACACGATTGGTTTGATCATGCTGGACCAAGGCAAGAACCCGACACAGTTCTCCGACGATGACTACAACGCGGCCATCGACATGCTGCAGAAGGCAGTCGACAGCAAGCAGGTTCGCAACTTCACTGGAAATGAGTACAGCAAGCCGCTGTCTTCCGGGGACATCGCGGCATGCATCGCTTGGAGTGGAGACGTCGTCCAACTTCAGGCCGACAATCCCGACGTCAAATTCGTCGCCCCCGAAGCGGGATTGATGATCTGGTCAGACAACATGATGATTCCCAACCTCGCTAACCACAAGAAGAACGCCGAGCTCCTGATGAACTACTACTACGACCCCGAGGTTGCAGCGAAGCTCACGGCGTACGTGCAGTACGTGGCCCCCGTCAAGGGCACCCAAGAGGCGATGACCAAGGTGGACAAGTCGCTCGTCAATAACACCTTGATTTTCCCCGATGCTGCAACGCTGTCTCGTGCCCACCTGTTCATGGGCCTCGACGAAAAGCAGGAGAAGACCTACCAACTTGCATTCGACAAGGTGACGGGGGCCTGATACGACTATGGGAGATTCGTCTGCGAATGCTGGCGCTTCGGGCGCCGACCTCAATCTGATCAATGTCACCAAGAGTTTTGGCGACTTCGTCGCAGTTGATGATCTGAGCCTCACGATTCCGTCGGGTTCGTTCTTCGCCCTTCTTGGCCCATCAGGGTGCGGAAAGACGACGACGCTGCGCATGGTGGCTGGGCTAGAAGAACCCACAGCCGGGCAGATTCTGATCGGCGCCGACGATGTGACATATGCCAAGCCATACAAGCGTCCGGTCAACACGGTCTTCCAAAGTTATGCACTCTTTCCGCACCTCGACATTTTTGAAAATGTCGCCTTCGGTCTGCGGCGACGCGGCAACAAAGATGTCAAGAAGCAAGTCGATGACATCTTGGCGCTCACCGAGTTGACCCCCCTTGCGCGACGCAAACCGAACCAGCTTTCCGGTGGCCAACAACAACGAGTTGCCTTGGCCCGGGCACTCATCAACCGACCTGCTGTGCTGCTTCTCGACGAACCGCTCGGCGCCCTTGACCTGAAACTGCGTCGTCAGATGCAACTTGAACTCAAGGGAATCCAAAACGAAGTGGGTCTCACGTTCGTGCACGTGACTCACGATCAAGAAGAGGCCATGACCATGGCCGACACAATCGCGGTCATGAATAGCGGTCGGGTCGAGCAGATGGGCGCACCAGTCGATCTCTACGAAAACCCCCGCACAACGTTCGTCGCGAACTTCCTCGGCCAGTCGAACTTCTTTGACGCGGTTCTCAGCGACAGGGCAGGTACGACAGCCACGGCGACCGTGCACGGACTGCGGCTCGCTGTGCCGCTGTCGCGTGTCTACTCAGCCGACGACAACGTGCATGTGGGAGTGCGGCCCGAGAAGTTGACCATCTCGTCTGAGTCGGGTTCGGACATTCCTACTGGCCATAACCGCATCACCGGCGTCGTCAGTGACGCCAGTTTCATCGGTGTCTCCACCGAATATCGCGTCGACTTGCCGTGGGGGACGCAGGTTACTGTTTTCGCGCAGAACACAGGTCGCGATTCGCGGATCGTGCCTGGTGTGTCTGTGGTTCTGAGTTGGGATCCTGCTCACACGTTTGCCCTCGATGCCAACCAGAGCGTGGCGGACGGTATCGACAGCGAGGTGCTCGAAAGCGTCGTGGGTGTGAGCGCATGAGCTCAGGAGCGGCCTTAGCCGAGGCCGCGGACAAAGGAAATCCTGCCCCCGACGTGACCAACGGCTCAGGCCGACGCAAATGGGCTCCGTACGTTTTGTTGTTGCCGGGAGCAATTTGGCTCGGTGCCTTTTTCATTGTGCCGATGATTTTCTTGCTGGCTCAGTCAACTCAGACGGGAACGTTCGAACAGGGATACGAACAGACATTTAGATTCGCGAACTACACCGATGCATTATCGGAGTATTGGCCGCAATTCGTCCGCTCTTTCGTGTATGCGGGGATCGCGACATTGCTCTGTTTGTTGATCGCCTACCCGCTGGCGTATTGCATAGCCTTTAAGTCGGGCAAATGGAAGGGTGCCCTTCTTGTCCTCGTCATCGCCCCCTTCTTCACGAGTTTCCTCATCCGCACCCTCGCGTGGCAAACGCTTCTTGCTGACAACTCGTGGATCACAAAAACGCTCAACTGGTTACACGTGACCGATGTGACCCGGTTCCTAGGCTTGACCGAGGGTGATCGATTACTCAACACACCTCTTTCTGTGATTACCGGCCTGACCTACAACTTCCTGCCGTTCATGGTGTTGCCCATCTACGCGGCTCTCGACCGGATGGACCAGCGGCTCGTCGAAGCCGCTCAAGATCTCTATTCGTCGCCCTGGAAGAGTTGTCGGAAAGTCACGTGGCCGCTCTCGCTTCCGGGTGTCGTGGCCGGGACATTGCTGACCTTCATTCCCGCCACCGGTGACTACATCAACGCACAACTCCTTGGCACTCCTGCCTACCGGATGATCGGAAACGTGATCGACTCGCAGTTCTTCAAGATTCTCGATTATCCGACTGCAGCGGCCCTCTCGTTCACTTTGATGGCGACGATTCTGGTACTCGTGGGGCTGTACGTCCGGCGCGCTGGGACTGAGGAGTTGGTCTGATGACGACGACGACGCGAGAAATGACTGTCGCCACGATGCCGGCACCATCACGGCGCCCCGGCGGCCCCGTGCGATGGGTACGCGAACACGTGATTCAGCTCGCAGCGGCGGCTGCCTTGATCTATATGTTTCTTCCGATTTTCGTGGTCGTCCTGTTTTCATTCAACAAGCCGAATGGCCGCTTCAACGACAAGTTCCAACAGTTCTCCTTGGATGCCTGGACCAACTTCTGCGGCGTGGCTGGGATGTGCGACTCGCTCAAGCTCAGCATCGCGATCGGTCTCGTCGCCACTCTCGCCTCGGTGATCTTGGGGACTCTGACCGCATTCGCACTCTCACGACACCGGTTTGCTGGTCGAGCTGGTGCCA
>JBBRLC010000077.1:0-6687 GCA_038231595.1 Candidatus Nanopelagicales bacterium
TGAGTCGACGTATTTCCCGCGCCTCGTCCTCAGTTAGTTCGTTGTCCCACCGCACGGCGTCGATAAGTTCGATCAGGCGTACGCCGGTCGCTTCGTCACCCGCGACGAACCTCGCGCGCACCAGCGCCTGGCGCTCCCACGTCGATGACCACCGCTGGTAGTAACTCGCGAACGACGCCAACGATCGAGACAGTTGCCCTTGTTTGCCCTCCGGTCGCAGGTCCGCATCAATCTCTAGCGGAGGATCGGGGCTTGGGACCATCAGAAGACGCCGAAGTTCGTTTGCGACCGCGAATGCGGCATCGGTTGCGTCGCGATCGTCGACACCTTCGAGCGCCTCGTGAACAAACATGACATCGGCGTCGGAGGAATAGCCGAGTTCACCCCCGCCGAATCGACCCATCGCGATCACGGCGAACTTCATCGGCAATGGACCGCCGCGCGCTGCCTCCACCGATCGGACCGCGACGGCGAGACCACCAGACACGCAAGCGCGAGCGACTCTCGACAGCGACTCCCCCACTTGGTCCGGCGTCATCCGTCCGCCAATGTCAGCGACCGAGGTACGGAACAACTCTCGGCGACGTATTCCGCGCACGCCGCCAGCGGCGGTCTCGGGGTTGTCATGTCGCGCGGCCGCCGACGCGCTTTCGGCGAGGAGCTCGTCGCGTTTCCTCGGCATCAATTCATCGACATTGGCCAACATGGTCACGGCATCGGGTGCGCGAAGAAGTAACTCCGCGCTGTAGCGGCTCGACGCGAGCACGTGTGCCATGCGTTCGGCCGCTGCGGACTCGTCGCGCAGCAGCCGCAGGTACCACGGTGTCGAACCCAGCGCGTCACTGACACGACGGAACGCGAGCAACCCTGAATCGGGATCGGGCGCGTCGGCGAACCAGCCCAGCAGAACAGGCAACAACGTCCGTTGAATCGCGGCTCGACGCGAAACTCCTTGGGTAAGTGCCTCGATGTGACGTAGCGCCCCGGGCGGGTCGGCGTAACCGAGCGCCTCGAGTCGCTGTTGCGCGGCCTGCGGCGTAAGCCGCGCGACACCCGCGTCGAGGCGCGCGACCGCGTTGAGCAGCGGCCGATAGAACAGCTTTTCGTGGATGCGGCGTACCTCGCGGGCATGGCGGCGCCACTCGGCACTGAGTTCGGCCACCGGATCGCTACGGAAACCCATCGAACGTCCGAGCCGCCGCAGATCAGCAGGGTCCTCCGGGACGATGTGAGTACGCCGAAGTTGGAACAACTGAATTCGGTGCTCAAGGGTTCGAAGGAATCGATAAGCGCTGGCCAGCGTCGATCCGTCTTCACGTCCGACATAGCCCCACGTCGACAGTGCCTCCAACGCAACCAACGTCGTACCGCTTCGCAACATCACATCGCTGCGGCCGTGAACGAGTTGCAAAAGTTGTACGGCGAACTCCACATCGCGTAGCCCGCCACGTCCCAGCTTCAATTCGCGATCGAGTTGTTGGGCCGGGATGTTCTCCTCAACTCGACGTCGCATCGCCTGCACGTCTTCAACAAAGTGATCACGATCGGCGGCGCCCCACACAAAGGGCAGAACCGCTTGGATGTACTCCTTGCCCAACTCCACGTCGCCCGCGCTCGGGCGTGCTTTGAGCAGAGCTTGGTACTCCCAGGTCGACGCCCATCGTTGGTAGTAACTGACGTGCGAGGCGAGTGTTCGTACCAACGCCCCGGACTTGCCTTCGGGTCGGAGGTTTGCATCGACCTCCCAGATCGAACCCTCACCCGTTATGGCTGAGCAGGTGCGCATGAGAGCGCTCGCGAGACGAGTCGCGACGGCCAATGCGTCACCCTCGTCGATCGACACATCATCGTTTGCTGAAACGGCAGGGGCGGCGACGAAGATGACGTCGACGTCACTGACGTAGTTGAGTTCGCGGCCGCCGCACTTGCCCATTCCGATCACGGCGAGACGGCACGCGGAGGACTCGTCGCCGACCTCGGCTCGTGCGATGGCCAGTGCCGCACAGAGAACGCCGTCGGCAAGATCAGCGAGTTCACCGGCCACATCATCGAGTTGCGCACCGCCGACGAGATCGCGAGCGGACAAGGCGAGTAGGTGACGTCGATAGGCGATCCGAAGGTCGTCGAGGACTTCGGTGTCATGGCCGCGCGCGATGGGGTTGCTGCTCGACACCCCATCAGCGCCCACTGCCCTCAACAGGTCCGTTTGCAACTCATCGCGTGAAGGCCGCCGATCGATCGCGTCAGGTTCGGCCAACACGGTGACGTGCTCCGGGTGGCGGACGAGGTGATCACCCAACGCTTCGGATGAACCGAGAACCGCGAACAACCGCGAGCGCAGCAGCCGATCTGAGTGCGCCAACGCGTGGAGTCGGTCCGCAGCCCCGATCGCCTGACCCGACTCGTGCATCTCGGTGATCCGAACCAGCGATCGCAGCGCCAAGTCCGGATCGGCGGCCGCAGCGAAGGAATCGAGGATCTCCGGCGTTGCGTACGTCGCCATGGACGGCATGCCCAGCAATTCCGCGGCGCGTACGGCGCCGGCGAACCCGAGGCGAGCGAGACGAACCGTGAGCGACGTCGTACGCCCGACCACACGTCCCTCGTCGCCCATCTGCGCAGGCTAACGAGCCACGCGATCGACCCCGCGCCCCAGGTCAGCGAGAAGCGCGCTCACGGACGACGTGCGCCCAGCGCGCGATCACCGGTTGCCACGTCGCAACTAACTCGTCGTACGCCTGGCGAACCTGGTCGACTGCGTCGTCGGCCGTCACACCCGCCGCGCGCAAGGCCCCGCCATCCCCTACCCATCCTTCGACGATCGCGGCATCGACTTCTGGATGGAACTGCACACCCCACGCGAAACCACCGACACGAAAGGCTTGGATCGGGCACGCGTCGTTTGTCATCAACAGGGTCGCATCGGGTGGCAACTTTTCAACCGCGTCGACGTGCCACTGCGCGGCTCGCATGGGTTGGCCGACAAGTCCGCTGAATACGTCATCGCTGGCGAGGGCATCGGCGGCTTGCATGGAATAGACCCCGGCCTCAGCAGCAACCGCGGTCCCGACGCTGCCGCCCGTTGCCGCAGCAAGCAACTGGCCACCGAGACACA
This sequence comes from Candidatus Nanopelagicales bacterium, assembly GCA_038231595.1. Classification (GTDB taxonomy): domain Bacteria; phylum Actinomycetota; class Actinomycetes; order S36-B12; family JBBRLC01; genus JBBRLC01. The sequence continues at coordinate 3,116 of JBBRLC010000077.1, forward strand.
ATCCGAGCACAGGCACCTCACCCGCAACGGCGTCGCGAAGGAGATCGCGCTCAGCCGGCAACCACGACGCCTCATGATCGGCCAGGGCACCCATTTCCCCGCCCAGCGCAACGACCCCGTCGACCCCGGCGGGCACAGATGCGGGCACGCTCTCACCGGCGTACGCCGCGACAACGTCGACGACGAGGCCTTCACCGCGAAGCCACTCGCCCACCAGCCCGGGGGGCGCCGTCACGTCGTTTTGAATCACGAGTACCCGCAAAGTCATGGGGCGATCCTCACAGACCACCGCGTACAACGCGAACTGATTGAGCCTGCCCTAAAGCACCGGCAGGTAGCGCTCGAGCTCGAACGGCGTCACTTCGCGGCGGTAGTCCTCCCACTCAGCGCGCTTATTGCGAAGGAAGAAGTCGAAGACATGCTCGCCCAACGTTTCCGCGATCAACTCGCTGTTCTCCATCACCTCGATGGCCTGGGCGAGCGACTCCGGCAACTTCTTCACGCCCAGGGCGCGACGCTCGGATTCGGTGAGCGCCCACACGTCGTCCTCCGCGCCCGGAGGAAGTTCGTAACCCTCCTCGACCCCCTTGAGCCCCGCCGCGAGAAGCACAGCTAACGCGAGGTACGGATTCGCCGCACTATCAAGGGCTCGATACTCAATGCGGGTCGAATTTCCTTTGGCCGGTTTGTACATCGGCACTCGTACGAGCGCGGATCGATTGTTGTGACCCCAGCAGACGTACGCCGGTGCCTCTCCACCGCCCGCGAGTCGCTTGTAGGAGTTGACCCACTGATTGGTCACCGCCGTCAGCTCGGGTGCATGCACGAGCAAGCCGGCGATGAATGCCCTGCCGACCTTGCTGAGTTGATACTCCGAGCCCGGCTCGTAGAACGCATTGCGGTCGCCCTCAAAGAGCGACAAGTGCGTGTGCATTCCCGAACCTGGGTGGTCGCGGAAGGGCTTTGGCATGAACGACGCGCGCATGCCCTGCTCAAGTGCGACCTCCTTGACCACCAACCGGAAGGTCATGATGTTGTCGGCTGTCGTGAGCGCATCCGCGTACCGCAGGTCAATCTCCTGCTGCCCCGGCGCCCCTTCGTGGTGACTGAACTCGACCGAAATGCCCATCGCTTCCAACATCGTGATGGCTTGACGCCGGAAGTCGTTACCCAACCCGTGCGGCGAGTGGTCGAAGTAGCCGACCTCATCAACGGGGATCGGACGACCGTTCGCGCTTTCGGCTTCCTTGAACAGGAAGAATTCAATCTCGGGATGTGTGTAGAACGTGAAGCCCAAATCAGCGGCGCGACTCAGCGAGCGCTTGAGCACATGGCGGGGATCGGCAAAAGACGGGGAACCATCGGGCATGAGGATGTCGCAAAACATTCGTGCCACACCGGGATTTTCCCCCCGCCACGGCAACACCTGAAACGTGGACGGATCGGGTTTGGCCAACATGTCGGATTCAAAAACGCGGGCGAAACCTTGGATCGCGGAACCGTCGAATCCGATGCCCTCACCGAACGCTGCCTCCAGTTCGGCCGGCGCAATCGCCACCGACTTGAGCATTCCGAGCACATCGGTGAACCACAGACGCACGAAGCGGATATCGCGCTCTTCGATCGTGCGCAGGACGAACTCGGTCTGCTTGTCCATCGTTGAACCTCGTCCCTCGGCGCCCCGTCGGCGATTGCCGTTGAGGCCATCCTGCCGACTGCGTGTTTCGCGCGGGTTACGACGCGCTGATCAGGTGAAGAACGGCAGCGAAGCGCTCGTGAGCCGGCCTCAGCCCGTGACCGTGGCGTACTTCGCACGCAACGAGGCAAGGGCCTCGTCGTCGAAGACTTCGCCGCGGGCCATCGTCGCGGCCATTTCGACGAAGTACGTCTCGTAACCAGAGGGGCTGAAGAAACCGAGCAGTCTCGTCGGTGTGTCATCGGGGTTGGCGAATCCGTGGCGTACGCCGCGAGGAATCCACGCGACCGCCGACTCCCCCGCAACCACCTCACGTACGACCGGGGCGGCGTCGAGACCGCCTGTCATCGCGGGACCTGAGCCGCCCAGGATGAAGTGCACTCGACCCGACAGGACCAGAAACCCTTCGTCGTGTGCCTGGTGGACATGTGGCGCCGCCCCGACGACGTGCGCGGCAAGGTCGAATTCCACGATGGACAGTGCCCCTGCGGTGGCTGACCCCGGCAGCCGGACCACTACTTCTCCGGCCGCGACCGTCAGCCGTCGTGCGTCGTCGCTATTGATCAACGCCCAGGGGTCGGTCACGAACCAGAGCCTGGCAGAAGTGGTCGCGGTCTCGCTCTAGGGTTAGTGCGTGGCTCCGTTACGCATCGCGCTCGCCCAAGTCAATCCGACTGTCGGTGACCTCATCGGAAACGCCGCGATAGTGCTCCGAGAGACCAAACTCGCTCGCGATGCTGGGGCGGAGTTGGTGGTCTTCCCCGAAATGATGTTGACCGGTTACCCGGTCGAAGACTTGGCCCTGCGTGAATCCTTTCAAACGGCATCGTTGGGCGCCCTCGATGAACTGGCCACCGCACTTGTGACGTCGTTGCTCGCAGACATTCACGTGATCGTTGGCTATCTCGGCCGTGTAGATCCCGCTGCTCCCGCTGCTCCCGCTGCTCCCGCTGCTCCCACCGCTCGCGCTGCAGGCGCTGCAGGCGCTGCAGGAGATCACGCGCTGGGGGCTCCACGCGGGGCTCCGCAGACTTGCGCGGCCGTCTTGTTCGGTGGCGAGGTCGTCGCGACGTACGCCAAACACCATCTGCCTAACTACGGAGTCTTTGACGAATTTCGTTACTTCGTACCAGGCGAATCACCCACGGTGGTTCGGGTTGGCCAAAGCGACGTCGCGATATCGATCTGCGAAGACCTCTGGCAGGACGGCGGCCCCGTCGCGCAGGTAAGCGAACTCGGAGCTGACCTGTTGGTGGTCCTCAACGGATCGCCTTACGAACGCAATAAGGACGACGTACGCCTCGAACTCTGTGCGAGACGTGCGCGCGAAGCCGGCTGTCCCCTTGCGTACGTCAACATGTTCGGCGGACAAGACGAGCTCGTCTTCGACGGCGACTCACTCGTCGTCGACGCCAATGGCACTCTGCTCGCGCGCGCTCCCCAATTCACCGCCGACTTGCTCATTGTCGACGTGGGCGAGTCGCATTCGTCGGCAAACCGTGAGGCCCTCTCGGACGAGGCCGAGGTTTACTCCGCGTTGGTACTCGGGTTGCACGACTACGTGACCAAGAACGGTTTCTCCTCCATCGTGCTGGGGCTCTCGGGTGGAATTGATTCTGCGCTCGTGGCAGCGATCGCCTGTGACGCGCTGGGTGCTGACAACGTGTACGCCGTCTCGATGCCCAGCGTGTATTCCTCGCAGCATTCACGCGACGACGCCGCTGACCTCGCCACCCGAACAGGATTGAACTATCGCGTCGTCGAAATCGCTCCGATGGTGTCCGCGTACCTCGGTGCGCTCAACCTGACCGGGCTCGCGGAGGAGAACTTGCAGGCTCGCGTTCGTGGTACGACACTGATGGCCATTTCGAACCAA
>JBBRLC010000078.1:0-6639 GCA_038231595.1 Candidatus Nanopelagicales bacterium
CGTTGGCCCTCGCGATCGGTGTGGGCGTTACTGGCATCGCTGGCGTACTACCGCAGCAGTTGTTGAACCTGGCCGGTCAGGCCGGGGTTTTCCTGCGCTGATGAGACTGGAGGGCCGCGACGATGAGCCAAACCGCCGGTCCCTTCGGACTTGAACTAGCCGACCGCGCACTTGAGTCGTCCCTCGTCGAGGGCATGGCTACCGTCGAGGAAGCCCTGCGCGATGCAGTGAAGAGCGACTATCCCTTTGTCACCGAGACGTCGCGGCATCTCGTCGATGCTGGGGGCAAACGGTTCCGACCGTTGTTGACGTTGTTGGCGTCGCAATTCGGTGACAGCGGCGCGCCGGGTATCATCCCGGCCGCTGCTGTTGTCGAGCTCACCCATCTGGCGACGTTGTATCACGACGATGTGATGGATGAGGCGCCGTTGCGTCGCGGTACGCCGTCAGCCAATGCGCGCTGGGATAACACTGTCGCAATCTTGACCGGCGACTTCCTGTTCGCCCGCGCGTCGGATTTGTTGGCCGACTTGGGACCCGAAGCCGTACGCATTCAGGCGCGCACGTTTGAACGACTCGTCATCGGTCAGATCCGCGAGACCGTGGGTCCAGCCGTTGGCCAGGATCCGGTCGAGCATCATCTGCAAGTGCTCGCCGACAAGACCGGTTCGCTTATCGCTACCTCGGGTCGATTCGGTGCGATGTTGGCCGGCGCATCGCCGGATGTTGTCGATGTGATGACGCGATTTGGTGAGCGGATTGGGGTTGCCTTCCAACTCTCCGATGACCTGTTGGACATCGGCTCCGCGAGTGTCGTGTCGGGCAAAACACCGGGTACAGACCTACGTGAGGGCGTCGCCACGCTGCCTGCGCTGTTCGTCTTGGCCGGAAACGATCCAGCCGACGCGCGCTTGCGTTCGTTGCTGGCTCGACCGTTGCCCGACGATGCGGACCATGCCGAGGCGCTAGACAAGTTGCGCGCGCACGACGCGATGAAATTCGCGCACAGCGAGTTGGAGCGTTGGGTTGCCGATGCGCGAGACGCGTTGGATTCGTTGCCCGACGTTCCGGCTCGCGATGCACTTGTGTCGTTGTGCGATGTGGTGCTGACGCGTACTGCGTGAACCTCGCATGTGCGTCTTGCGCGGTTTGGCTGGTAGCTGGTTGGCTAGTTGGCTGGCTAGGCGTCGGTCGTGAGCGTGAGTGACTCGGCGTCGCTGGCTTCCATATTTTCTGCTCGCGTCATCCGGTTGTGCCGGATCGCGTCGGCTGTGAACACCATGAGTGCGATCCAGACAATCACGAAGCCGAGCCATCGAGCTGGTGGCATGTCTTCGTGGAAGTAGAAGATGCCCACCAGGAATTGGATGGTCGGTGCGAGGTACTGCAGCACACCCATCACGGTGAGGGGAACACGGTTGACCGCGCCGCCAAAGAAGAGCAGCGGGATGGCGGTGATGACGCCGGTCGCCGCGAGCAGCAACGTCGTACCCAAGGCAAAGTGCCCGAATACCAAGGCATTGCTGACTTGCAGGTAGAGCAGGTAGCCGACCGCTAGGGGGAAGGCGTACGCCGTTTCAACGACGAGACTCTCAAGCGGAGGAGCGCTAGCGAGTTTCTTGAGCAAGCCGTACGACCCGAAGGACGCGGCGAGCACCAGCGCGATGAAAGGGGGCCGGCCATAGTTGACCGTGAGCACGATGACGGCGAAGAAGGCAATGCCGAAGGCCGTCCATTGCAGTGGACGAAGTCGTTCTTTGAAGACGAGTACGCCGAGGCCCAGCGAGATCAGTGGAGTGATGAAGTAGCCGAGCGACGTTTCGACGACGTGGCCCGCGTTGACGCCCCAGATGTAGGTACCCCAGTTGATGCCGAGCACCGTCGCGGCGACGACGAGCAATGCGCGAGTCCGCGGTTGTCGCAGGATCGCGAAGACGCCCGGCCAGGCGCGCATGACGGTGGCCACAATTGCGAGGAAGATCAGGCTCCAGCCAAATCGACCAGCCAAGATTTCGAGCGCGCCAGCCGGTTCGAGCAGGGGCCAATAGAGGGGAAACAACCCCCACATGAGGTACGCCGTGATGCCAAAGGCGAGCCCCCGCCCGTACTCGCTTCGCCCCCTTCCGCCGAGTCTGGACTTATCTACCTGTTTTGCCCCTGTTTTGGGGCCATAAGTAGCGACTCGGGGAGGTGGGGTAGTCGTCGTTTCCTCGGGAGGTGGAGTAGTCGTCGTTTCCTCGGGAGGTGGAGTAGTGGCCATTTGTTCAGACGGTACGCCCGAGACCCCACTCCGCGGAAATCCGTTTCTACCCTCTACCCCCTTCCGCCGAGTCTGGACTTATCTACCTGTTTAGCCCCTGTTCTGGGGCCATAAGTAGCGACTCGGGGAGGGGGTTAGGCAATGACCCAGGTGTCCTTGCCGTTGATGAGGGCTTGCAGGTCGCCCTCGCCGGACTTCTCGACTGCGGCGTCGAGTTGCTTGGCCATCAACGAGTCGTACGACGGGCGCGCGACGTTGCGGAAAATGCCGATCGGGGTGTCAGCCAACGTGGTCGGGTCGGACAACCGAGACAAAGCGAACGCGACACCTGGATCGGCAGCGTGCGCGTCGTGTACGAGTAGATCGCGCTCGTCGATGTCTACAACGGTGACGACGCGGATCGCTCCATCGGCCGTACGCGCGACACCGCGTTCGCCGTCAACGCCGAAACGGATCGGCTCCCCATGCACGAGGCGAATCGTCACGTCGTCGCGAGTCTCGGAATCCTTGAGCGGGTCGAATGCACCATCATTGAAGATGTTGCAGTTCTGGTAAATCTCAACCAACGCAGTGCCCTCGTGCGAAGCGGCCGCACGCAGTACGTCCGTCAAGTGCTTGCGATCGGAGTCCAGAGTGCGCGCGACGAAAGTCGCCTCAGCCCCAAGCGCCAGTGACACCGGATTGAACGGGTAGTCCAACGAGCCCATCGGGGTGGACTTCGTGATCTTCCCGGTCTCCGACGTCGGGGAGTACTGGCCCTTCGTCAGTCCGTAGATGCGGTTGTTGAAAAGCAGGATCTTCAAATTCACGTTACGACGCAGCGCGTGGATCAGGTGGTTCCCGCCGATGCTCAACGCGTCACCGTCACCGGTCACCACCCACACCGAGAGGTCCTGACGACTCGTCGCCAACCCAGTCGCAATCGCCGGTGCGCGCCCGTGAATCGAGTGCATGCCGTAGGTGTTCATGTAGTACGGGAAACGCGACGAGCAGCCGATGCCCGAGACGAACACGATGTTCTCGCGCTTCAATCCGAGTTCGGGCAAGAACGACTGAACCGCAGCGAGAATCGCATAGTCGCCGCAGCCGGGGCACCAACGCACGTCTTGGTCAGTCTTGAAGTCCTTCGCGCTCTGCTTCTCGTCAGTCTTGGGTACGAGTCGCAGCGACGGCAGACCGAGATCGGCGGTTGCTTCAGACATTACGAACCACATCCTCAAAGACACCCGCGAGTTCTTCGGCCTTAAACGGCATACCGCGGACTTGGTTATAGCCGATGGCGTCGATCAAATAACGCGCCCGAATCAACAGTGCGAGTTGTCCGAGGTTCATCTCGGGGATGACCACCCGGTCGTACGCCTTCAGCACGTCACCGGTGTTAGCCGGGAACGGGTTGAGGTGCCGCAGATGCGCGGTCGCAATCTTCAGACCCGCCGTCCGAACCCGTCGTGCGGCCGCGCCGATCGGGCCGTACGTCGAACCCCAACCAAGTACGAGAACTCGCGCGTCGCCATCGGGGTCGTCGACCTCAAGCGGTGCGATGTCGCGCGCGATGCCGTCGATCTTGGCTTGGCGGGTGCGCACCATGAAGTCGTGATTGGCAGAGTCGTACGAAATGTGCCCCGTACCGTCGGCCTTTTCGAGACCGCCGATGCGGTGCTCAAGACCAGCCACTCCCGGGACGGCCCACGGACGGGCAAGCGTTTCGGGGTCGCGTTTGAAAGGCCAGAATTCCTTTGTGCCATCGGCATTTTCGTGATTGAGCTCGGTCGCAAACTCCACGGTGAGATCGGGCAAGTCCTCCACGTTGGGCACTCGCCACGGCTCCGAGCCGTTCGCGAGATAACCATCGGAGAGTAGGAAAACCGGAGTGCGGTACTTCGTTGCGATCCGCACCGCTTCAATCGTCGCGTCGAAGCAATCCGCCGGCGAGCACGGAGCGACGATCGGCACTGGCGCTTCACCATTGCGGCCAAACATCACTTGCAACAAGTCCGACTGCTCAGTCTTGGTCGGCAAACCGGTCGATGGTCCGCCTCGTTGTACGTCCACCACGATCAGCGGCAACTCCAGCGCCACCGCGAGACCGATCGCTTCGCTCTTCAACGCGATGCCTGGTCCTGACGTCGTCGAGACCGCGAGCGAACCACCGTACGCCGCACCAATCGCCGCGCCGATGCCGGCGATTTCATCTTCGGCCTGGAAGGTGCGTACGCCGTAATTCTTGTGCCGACTCAACTCGTGCAGGATGTCCGACGCGGGGGTGATCGGGTACGAGCCGAGATACAGCGGAAGTCCCGCCAACTTCGACGCCGCGATCAATCCGTACGACAAGGCCGAGTTGCCGTGGATGTTGCGGTAGAGACCCGCGGGCATGACGGCGGGCTTGATCTCGTACTGCACGATGAAGTCTTCAGTGGTCTCGCCAAACGCCCAACCTGCCTGGAACGCAGCGATATTCGCGCGCAGGATCTCGGGCTTGCGGGCGAACTTTTCCTCGAGGAACGTGATAGTGCCCTCGGTCGGGCGGTGATACAGCCACGACAACAGCCCGAGCGCGAACATGTTCTTGGCTCGCTCGGCTTCTTTCTTGGTGAGGTCATAACCCTTCAACGCCGCAACCGTGAGGGAGGTCAACGCGATGGGATGCACGGTGTACGACTCGAGCGAGCCGTCCTCGATGGGGTTCGCGGCGTAGCCGACTTTCGCCAAGTTGCGCGTGGTGAATTCGTCGGTGTTGACGATTATGTCTGCGCCGCGAGGCACGTCCATGAGGTTGGCCATCAACGCGGCCGGGTTCATCGCGACGAGCACATTGGGCGCATCGCCGGGCGTCATGATGTCGTGATCGGCGAAGTGAAGTTGGAAGGCCGAGACACCGGGCAGGGTTCCGGCTGGCGCGCGGATTTCTGCGGGGAAGTCGGGCAGTGTCGACAAGTCGTTGCCGAAAGACGCTGTTTGCGATGTGAACCGGTCACCGGTGAGTTGCATGCCGTCGCCGGAGTCGCCGGCAAATCGAATGATGACTCGATCCAACTGGACGAGCTGCTTTGCCACGTTGGCACCCTCGTAACGTCGGACTCTTCTGGAACGCTGTTCCAGACTACCCTGGTAGACCGGTGTCCGAGACGCGTGCTCGGTTCGGAGTCTCCTGTGTGTGCGAGCCCAAGCCTCTCAGGGCGAGGAGGGGTTGGCGGTTGCGGGGTCCGGCAAAATGCCCCGTCTCAGCAGGCGAGACCGACGCCCATTCCCGAGGACTACCCTCACGGCCGTGGTGACCATCGCGACTCTTGACTTCGCGGGGACTCGACTTCGGGTTACCGAACTCGCCCTCGCGTGCTGCGCGGTCGAATCCGCGTACACCTGGTCGGTGCTAGCCGATGCCACCGAGCCCGTGCGCGGTTGGACGATGGACGCCCTCGATTCCGCTCAGTCCTCCCCGTTGTCCAAATCCCGCGACGATCGCGACGATGCCGAGCCCCTCGAGGTGCTCGAGCCCCTCGAGCCTCCCGACGATCGCGACGATGCCGAGCCCCTCGAGGTGCTCGTCGTCTCCGGGACTGTGACGCTGGCCAATGTGGACGACGTACGCGCGGCGTACGAAACGCTCGCCAGCGGCGCCCGGGATCGGGGCGCTCCTGCACCTCGAGTTGTTGCGCTTGGCGTGTGCGCCATCAGCGGGGGACCATTTTGGGATTCGTACGCCGTCGTGCCGGGCATCGCCGATCTGATGCCCGTCCACATATCGGTACCCGGCTGTCCGCCGCGCCCGGAGGCGATCCTCGACGCGTTGGGTGAACTCGTCAAGATCGAACTGGAACCAGCAGCGACCTCGTCACACGAGACGAAGCGCGATGTCTGACACGCCTCGCGCTTTAGCGCAGATCCGCGCGGTGGATCCGACTTCGGCACTCGTCGACAACTTCGGCACACCCATGATCACCGTCGCCCCCGGGCATTGGCGGGAAGCGGCCTCGTGCTGCGAATCAACAGGATTCGACTTCTTTGAAATGCTCACCGTGGTCGATCAACTCGACCGCGGATTCGACGTGCTCCTCACGCTGCGAAGCACCGCCAGCGCCTCGCTGATCACGGTGGTGACGACCGTGCCACGCGACCAACCGAGCGTCGCATCACTGGTCGACGTTTTCGCGGCAGCCGATTGGTACGAGCGCGAGGCGTACGAAATGTTCGGTGTCGACTTCGTCGGGCACCCCAACCTGGCCCCGCTGCTCCTGCACGCAGGTAGCCCGCAATTTCCGCTTCGCAAAGACGAGTGGCTGGAGCGTCGGGTCGCGACGGCGTGGCCGGGAGTCAAGGAGCCTGGTGAATCCCAGCCTGGTGAATCCCAGCCTGGTGAATCCCAGCCTGGTGAATCC